>JACPOZ010000054.1 GCA_016191235.1 Gammaproteobacteria bacterium | reverse complement strand
TTCTGCATCATCCGCTCCTACCTCGCCACTTTGCACAAGCAGCGCCAAAACCTGTACCACGCTCTCGCGCTCACCTTTCAGGGTAGCCCACCTCAGCCTCGCTTCACGTGATCGGCCTCGGGGTACCTGAGTAGTTACTGAAAAATATAATAACACCATTATTAATGGAGGTGGACAAGCCGGTGATTTTGGTGTTATGAGTCCAGATTGTTCATTAGGTTAGGCGCCAAAACCGTTCACTTAAAGTAGCTTGGGTCAAGCGAAGCGGACCCAACCTTGCGCCTGTCGAAGGACCGTTTATAGCTCGACCAGCTCACCACGAACGGCGGTGTGCGGTCTACCTCGTCTAATGGACGCCGGGATGAACCGTCACGAGGGATGCTTTAGCGTTGACCGCCGTTTTCAGGTTAAATCAGAAACACCGTCGCCAGCCCCAAAAAGGACATAAATCCAACAACGTCGGTGACGGTGGTCAATACCACCGAACCCGCCAGTGCCGGGTCGGCGCCCATCCGGCGCAGCAATAGCGGCAGGGTGGCGCCGACCAGAGCGGCGGTGATGAGGTTGATGGCCATGGCCGCCGCGATGATTGCACCGATCCGGTAGTCCTTGTACCAGATGCTGGCTACGGCGGCGACGACCGCTGCCCACAGGATGCCGTTCAATGCGCCTACGGCAAGCTCTTTCATCACTACGCGCTTGGCGTTGGCGGCGCCGACACGCCCCAGTGCCATGCCGCGTATCACCAGCGTGACGGTCTGGCTGCCGGCGATGCCGCCCATGCTGGCGACGATGGGCATCAGCACCGCCAGCGCCACGATCTTTTCGATGGTTGCCTCGAACAAACCGATCACCCAGGAGGCGAGGAAGGCGGTCATCAGGTTGATGCCCAACCATACTGCGCGGCGCTGTGCGCTGATTACCACCGGGGCGAAGATGTCTTCCTCTTCGTGCAAGCCGGCCATGCTCATCAGGGAGTGTTCGGCCTCGTCGCGGATCACGTCCACAACGTCGTCGATGGTGATGCGGCCCAGCAACTGGCCGGCATCATTAATCACCGGCGCGGAAATCAGGTCGAGCTGCTCGAACAGGTTCGCCACCTCACTGGCGGGCAGGGTGGCCGGAATGCCTTCGACATCCCGCATCATGACCTCGGCCACCGCCAGCGAGGGATCTTGTGTCAGCAGGTCGGCGAGCGACAGCAGGCCAATGTATTGATCGGCGCGGGTCACCACGATCAGGCTGTCCGTCGTCTCGGGGATCTCGCCGCGCCGCCGCAAGTAGCGCAGCACGACATCCAGCGTCACATCGGGCCGCACGGTGATGGTGTCGGTGTTCATCAGGCCGCCTGCGGTGTCCTCCGGGTAGGAGAGTACCGCCTCCACTCGCTGACGGTCCTGCTCGTCCATGGATTGCAGCACAGTGCGAATCACCACGCGCGGCAGGTCTTGCAGGATATCCGCCAGGTCGTCGGTCTCCATGCCTTCAGTGGCTGCCACTAACTCGTGGGTATCCATGAGGCGCAACAGGGATGCACGCACCTCGTCACCGACGTGAGACAGCACATCTCCCTCAAGCTCCGCGTTCACCAGCTCCCATGCCAGGGCGCGTTCGCGGGGCGGCACGGATTCCAGCAGGTGTGCGATCTCGGAGGGATGCAGGCTATTGAGCATCTTGCGGGCGTTCACCAGCGCGCCGCCGCTTTCCAGCGCGGCAGCCAGTGCAGTGGTGAGGGTTTTCAGGCGCCCTTGGCGTGTTTCCTGTTTGGCAGGTTCAGTCATTTCGATCCCTCGATTTTGTCTCTCTCCAGAACAGCCGCATAAAATCCATCCGTGCCGTGGCGGTGGGGATACAGGCGCAGCGCGCCGTCCGCGCCGTTGCTGTTGTCGATATGGATTTGACGGCGCGCCAGGATGTCCTGGACGGGCAGCGCATGGAAGCCGGGGTGTTGTGCGAGGAAGTCGCTCACGACATCCTCGTTTTCTTCTGTCAGCAGGCTGCACGTGGCGTAGACGAGGCGCCCGCCGGGCTTGAGCAGTTTCGCGGCGGCGGCAAGGATGCGCTGCTGGGTGGCGATGATCTCCGGCAGGTTGATCTCCCGCCATTTGATATCCGGGTTGCGCCGTAGTGTGCCGGTGCCGGAACAGGGGGCATCCACCAGCACCCGGTCGATCTTGCCATGCAGGCGCTGCACGCGCACGTCGCGCTCGTGGGTGATGGTGATCATGCGCACGGTGTCGAGTCCGGCACGTATGAGGCGTGGCTTCATGCCTTCCAGGCGCTTTGGCGACGTGTCGAAGGCGTAGAGCGTTCCGGTATTGGCCATCAGCGCGCCCAGATGCAGGGTCTTCCCCCCCGCCCCGGCGCAGAAATCCACCACCATCTCGCGCCGCCGGGGTTCGAGCAACAGGCTCAGCAATTGACTGCCTTCATCCTGGATCTCAAACAGACCTTCCTTGAAGCTGGCGCTGTTGAACAACGGTGTACGCTCGTTTCGTCGCAGGCCAGACGGGGAGTAGGAAGTTGGTTCAACAGGAAAACTTTCTTCGGCGAGACGCCGCGCCACGGTGTCGCGGTCGGCCTTGAGGGTGTTGACGCGCAGATCGACGGGGGCGGGTTGGTTGAGGGCGTCGGCCAATGCAATGATTTCGGATTCGCCAAGTTGCGCAAGCAGCCGTTCGAGCAGCCAGTTGGGCAGATCGGTGCGGACTTCCAGCGGCAGGGCGGATTTATCCAGGGTACGTGCCCGAGCGGCGAGCGCGTCCACCGCCCCCTCAAATCCCGCCTCCGTAAGCGCCCGCGCGCTCCAGCCTTGCGTCGCCAGCAGGTAGGCCAACACCAACGCCTCGCTTGAGGTGTCCTGCGCGAGATATTCCAGGAAACGCCGCCGCCGCAGGCAGCCATAGACGGTCTCGGCGACAAACCCCCGGTCGCGTCCACCCATGTTTCTATGCTGACGGAAGTACGCCTCCATGTGCTTGTCGGCGGGGCGGCCGCCCTGGGTAAGGATAATCTGCAGCAGCTCGATGGCTTGCTGGATTTGCGTATGGCGGGGCGGCGTGGCAGCGGTGTTTTGGCGGTGTTTCATCGGTATGTGGGTGTCTTACAATAATTTACGGTAGTGGCGCAGGTTTTTTTGAAGAAGTTGGCGCTGTTTTTTCCAGGGGTCGTCCCACGGCAGGCCGGTTTTCATGAGGGCGCGGCACAGCTCAAGCTCGCCTGCGATGTCATCGAGATGGACAAATTCCGGGGCCGGGCCGTCGGGCCGTTTGCAATCGGGGCCGCCTTCGAAGCCTTGGTTATGATAGTTGCCGAGCGGCACCGAGATGCCGATGGAGGGGAAGCCGTAGGCGGTCGCGGCGGTTGCTTCACAGGCGCCGCCGTCCATGATGCGGCGCTGGTGACTGCCGGGCAGTACCCGTTCCGCCACGTCCGCGAGCACCTTGAGCGCGTCCGGATTAAACACCGTGCGCCGGTCGCCAAGGCGCACCACGGGGCCCTTGCCTACAATCGCGCCGGGCAGTGTCCGCGAGGCTTCCAGGCTCACGCACACCACGGGCCGCCGCCCCTGGCTCTGGGCCAGCCAGCCAAGCTCGAAATGGCCGATGGCGCCGACGAAGCCCACCTCTTCAGCGCGGGTGAGCAGCCCCAGGAACGGCGGCGGTTGTGCAGCGCGGCGCTTGCCGAACAAGGCGAGCGCGGTGGCAACAATGGCAAATACGCCCACCAGATCATCGGCGGCCTTGGTATAGAGCTTTTTGCCGCTGCGCCATACTGGCGCACGGAATCGAAAGCCGCCATACAGTGCCTTGGCAGGAAAATCCAGTGGGGCGTCAAGGCGTATCTCGGCGGTGTCGATGCTGCGTTTCGAGGCGGTGAGCTTGACACGGGCAAGTGTGCCCGCCCCCGCCACGCCCTGGCTATCGGCCAGCCATACCGATGCGCCTGTCAGATGCTTGACCGGCGCGCCGCCATGCCATTGCACCTTGAGGCGGCGCGGCGAAAGCCACTCCACACCGTGAAAGCCGGGGTGATCCATGTGAGCGATGAACACCCACAACGGCTCAGCGCTTGGCCCCTCGCTCCGCTCTCCCCGCACCAGACGCAGGTATTCGGTTTGCGATGCTGCACCGACCACCAGATTGCCCAACGGATCGGCAAAAAACGGCACCCTCGAATGCTCCAGCACGCGAGTCACGGTGGCGATAACATGCTCCTCACGAAAGGGCGCAGTGGGCTGGGCGAGGATGTCCAAAAGCAGGTCGAGATGTGCGGTTTTCATCATAAAAAACTCAGTTATCCACGAAAGTCACTAAAAACACGAAAATATTCAAATGCATATCGCGTGTTACTTGCCGCCCATCCGGTGAGTTGCCGAAGCAATCCATATTTTTGTTTTGTTTCATGAGTTTCGTGTTTTTCGTGGACAAGAAGCGGTTTTAGGGTTCATGGCGCGGGCCGAACCCAGCCCTCCATCTTCAATGCCGGATAACACATAAAATCTCCCTCGTTGCTGGTAATCATCGCTGCCGTCAAATGCTCAACGACCGCCCGCCGTCCACCGTGAGCACATGCCCGCTGGTATAAGCGGCGTCGCGGATCAGGAACAGCACGGCTTTGGCGATGTCTTCCGGGCTGCCTTGGCGCTTGAGCGCGGTGCGCGAGAGGATGTGCTGCTTGGTTTCCTCGTCCATCCTGTTTTCCGGCCACAGGATGGCGCCCGGCGCCACAGCGTTGACGCGCACATCGGGGCCAAGCTCGCGCGCCAGGGACTTGGTCAGCATCACCAGCCCCGCCTTGGCCAGGCTATACACCGGGTGCGCCTTGAGGGGGCGGTCGGCGTGGATATCCACAATATTGACGATGCAACCGTGATGATGCGCAAGATAGGGCGCGGCGGCCTGGGATAGAAAGAACGGCGCCTTGAGATTAGTGCCCGTCAGGTCATCCCACTGTGCTTCGGTGACGCCCCCCACCGGCGTGGGGTAAAAACTGGATGCATTGTTCACCAGCACATCGAGCCGCCCCCAGATGTCCATGGCGTGCTGCACGAGGCGCGGCAGGCTGGACGTATCCAGCAGGTCGGCCTGCGCCAACACCACCGAACCCGCGCGGCGGGCATCGAGATCATCCCGAAGCGCGTGAGCGGCGCCGGAAGATGAACGATAGTGCAGCACCAGATTCGCGCCCGCCTCGTGCAGGCTGCGCGCGGTAACCGCGCCAATGCGATGCGCCGCGCCAGTGATGAGCGCCACCTTGCCGGTTAAATCTTCACAATTATGGCTAGTCATTTTTCAAGTATACTACGCCCGCGATTTTCTAAGAGCTTGTAAAGGTTTGGCGCGCCATCCAAATGGTAGATTTGTAGGAACTATTCATGACCGGCTCCCCAAAGATCCGCCCTATCCGTAGTTTCGTGCTGCGTGAAGGCCGCATGACTGACGCTCAGCGCCATGCGCTGGAGACGCTCTGGGCAAAATATGGTGTGGATGAGGGCACGGATGCGCTGGATTTTGAGTTGCTGTTTGGCCGTGCCGCACCCTGCCATCTGGAGATCGGTTTCGGCATGGGCGACGCGCTGGCGGGCATGGGCCACGCCCACCCGGAGAATGATTATCTCGGCATCGAGGTACATAGCCCCGGCGTCGGCAGCTTCATGCAGAAGGCGCACGCGCTGGAATTAAACAATGTGCGCGTGATCAGCACCGATGCCGTTGAGCTGCTCGAAAAACGCATACCCAACGCCTCCCTGGACGCCGTGTACCTGTTCTTCCCTGACCCCTGGCCCAAGCGCCGCCACCACAAACGGCGTATCGTCAATCCCGCCTTCGCCGCACTGGTTGCCCGCAAACTTAAGCCCGGCGGACACTTCCACATGGCCACCGACTGGCAAGATTACGCCCGGCACATGTTGCAAGTAATGAGCGCCGCACACGATTTCACCAATGTAGCGGGGGAAAAACAATTCGCGCCCCGCCCGGACTACCGCCCCCTCACCAAATTCGAACGGCGCGGGCAGCGACTGGGGCATGGGATATGGGATATGATCTTTAAGCGCAAAAAAGTCTGAACACGCCAACCATAAAGGAATGTGACACATGAACACGACACCCGAGAAGATAGATCTTTTTACGCCCGCTCAGGTCGGACCCTATACACTGCCTAACCGCATCGTGATGGCACCGTTGACGCGCAACCGCGCGGGCGAGGGCAATGTGCCGCAACCATTGAACGTGGAGTATTACGCGCAGCGGGCAACGGCGGGACTGATTATCACCGAGGCGACGCAGGTCTCGCCGCAGGGGGTGGGTTATCCCGCCACGCCCGGCATCCACAGCGCGGCACAGATTGAGGGATGGCGGCGCGTAACCGATGCGGTGCATGCGCGCGGCGGGAAAATCTTTCTGCAACTGTGGCACGTGGGGCGCATATCGCATCCCTTGCTTCAGCCGGACGGGGCGCTGCCGGTGGCGCCCTCGGCGGTGAGGCCTGAGGGCCAGGCCTTTACCTACGAGGGTCCGAAAGATTTTGTCACGCCACGGGCGCTGGATATTTCCGAGATCCCCGGCATTATCGAGCAATACTGCAGCGGTGCGCAAAACGCGCTCGCGGCGGGCTTCGATGGTGTGGAAATCCACGGCGCCAACGGTTATCTGCCCGATCAATTCCTGCGCGACGGCAGCAACCAGCGCACCGATGCGTATGGCGGCCCGATTGAGAACCGTGCGCGCCTGATGCTCGAAGTGACCGAGGCAGTATGTGCGGTGTGGGGCGCGGAGCGTGTGGGCATCCGCCTCTCACCGCTGCAACCCTTCAATGACATGCGCGACGCGAACCCCGAAGCCACATTCAGCTATATTGTGGAGCAGCTCAATCGCTTCGGGCTGGGTTATCTGCATGTGACCGAAGCGGGCAAGGACACCCCCGGTGCCGCCGGCCCTGCCTTTGATCTGCATAAGCTGCGACGTATCTGGAAAGGCGTATACATGACCAACGCCGGATACGATCTGGCGCGCGCCAATGCGGCGCTGGCGGCGGGCGAGACGGATCTGGTTGCCTTCGGCGTGTTATTCCTCGCCAATCCTGACTTGCCGCTGCGCTTCGCCCGCAACGCACCGCTCAACGCACCTGATCCTGCCACGTTTTACGGCGGTGGTGCCGGTGGATATACGGATTATCCGTTTCTTGAAAACCCCTGACGATCAGGCAAACCGCATGTGGTTTCTTTACCTGATCGAATGCCGCAACGGCGCACTCTACGCGGGAATCACCAATGATCTCGCCGCGCGGTATCAGGCGCATGTTGATGGCAAGGGTGCAAAATACACGCGAGGCAATCCACCTATGCGGTTGGTAGGCGCGAAATCCTACCCGGATCGTTCAAGTGCGTCTCGCGCCGAATGGGAGATCAGGCAACTGCCCAAAGCGAAGAAGCGGGGTTTTCTGGATGATGGGTAAAAGGTAATGCATAAAAATGGGTGGTTGAAACTTGGCGCCGCAGGGGTGGTTTTCGTGGCAACGGTGTGGGCTTGCATCGGTGTGGCGGAGGAGCGATGGCGCATCAAGAATGTGCCGCCTTTAACGCCGCTGGCCGAAGACGGTATTCGCGATCCAGCCAACCCCGCCATTACCAAACTTCAGCAACCGGCAGAGGCACTATCCAGTTTTCCGAAAGACCGGCGTGGTGAGGTGGATTGGGTAAAAACCTTACGCCAAGGACTGATCAATCCCCGCAAGAGCATTGACGGGGACGAGTACGGTGGCAAGGAGGTCATGCAGGAGATGGATCTCGATATCATGTTAAAAAATACCGCGCAAATGCCCTGGGTGCGATTTCCGCATCGCGCCCATACCGAATGGCTTGCGTGCAGCAATTGCCACTCGGCGATTTTCGTTCCGCAGCGCGGCGCCAATCGCATCTCCATGGAAAAAATTCTCAAGGGGGAATTTTGCGGCCGTTGCCACGACAAGGTGTCCTTCAGCCTGTTTGTCTGCGAACGCTGCCATAGCGTCCCGCACGAAGGCTCCGGCCCTGCCTGGTGGTAGTTATCATGGCGCATGACATCTTGCTTCCAGGGATGTATATTCTGAAAAAAGCGTGGTTCGAGGAGAAGTGTTATGACAAAAGACGAAATGAAAAAGGCGGTCGCGCTGGCCGCGCTGGAGTATGTCGAGGCGGGCGCCGTGGTCGGGGTGGGCACCGGCTCCACTGCCAATTTTTTTATTGACGCCCTGGCAGGCATCAAACACAAGATCGAGGGTACGGTCGCAAGCTCGGTGGCTACCGCCGAGCGCCTGAAAGGGCATGGCATCCCGGTGTTCGACCTGAATTCCGTGAATGAGATAGGCGTATATGTCGACGGGGCTGACGAGGCCAACCGTTATTTGCAGCTTATCAAGGGCGGCGGCGGAGCGTTGACGCGCGAGAAGATTGTGGCCGCAGCCAGTAGAAAATTCGTTTGCATTGCCGACGAGTCGAAACTGGTCGACGTGCTGGGCGCGTTCCCCCTGCCCATCGAGGTGATCCCGATGGCGCGCAGCTATGTCGCGCGCGAGATCGTCAAGATCGGTGGCAAGCCGGTGCTGCGCGAAGGTTTTGTGACAGACAACGGAAACCTTATCCTCGACGTGCATGGCCTGAGCATTATGGAGCCGGCGCGGCTGGAAGCGGAGTTGAACAACATCGCGGGCGTGGTCACCAATGGCCTGTTCGCCATCCGGTCTGCCGATGTGCTGCTGTTGGGCACTGCCGGAGGCGTGCGCAAGCTGGCTTGACGAATAGGGGCTATACCCCCGGCATCTGTGAGGTATGCTATTATCCGCGCTATGGTTGAATCCGGAGCTGTTTCGCTGCGGAAAGAAGAACGCAAGAATCTTTCATCCCCACATACAAAAGGAGCATCCGTATGAGATATCCAAGGAAACCAAACGTGAGAAAAATTCTGGTCTCGGGACTGGCTGTGAGCACGATTGCGCTGGCTTCCCACGCCCATGCCGCCGACCTCGATGACCGCTGGTATATTGCGCCCGCGCTTAGCTATATCAAGCCCGATAAAGACCGCAACGCGGATAACAGCCCAGGGCTTCAGCTTGGCATCGGCAAGCCGGTCAGCGAGTCGTGGAACATCGAGGGCAATATCGTCGCGGACAACCTCGACATGAAGAACAGCTCGAACGAGTTCAGACAGCGCGGCCTGGGTATCGACGGCCTGTACTTCTTTAACCGCGACGCCGCTTTTGCGCCTTATGCCTTGCTGGGTGCGGGCGCACTCAGAACCAGCGTGCCCGGCGAAAAGAGCACGAACCCCATGGCGAATGTCGGCCTGGGCTTCATGACCAGCCTGATAGATGACGCCTTGGCGCTGCGTGCCGATGTGCGTTACCGCTGGGACAAAGACGATAAGAGCGTTGCCAACCAGAGTAACTTTGGCGATTGGATCCTGAACCTGGGCCTCTCCATCCCGCTGGGAGCAAAGGCAAAGGCTGCTGCACCGGTAGCGGCTGCGGCTCCCGTTATGGCCGCCCCCAAACCAGCGGATAGCGATGGCGATGGCGTGGTCGACAGCGAAGACCGCTGCCCCAATACCCCCGCCGGTGCCAAGGTCAATGCCCAAGGCTGCGAGCTGGATAGCGATGGCGACGGCGTGGTGGATAGCAAGGACCGTTGTCCCAACACCCCTGCCGGCGCGAAGGTGAACGCTGACGGCTGTGAGCTGGATGGTGACGGTGACGGCGTAGTGGACAGCAAGGATCGTTGCCCCGACAGCCCTGCCGGTGCGAAGGTGAATGCCGATGGCTGTGAACTGGACAGCGATGGCGACGGTGTCGTGGATAGCAAAGATAGCTGCCCGGACAGCAAAGCTGGCGCGAAGGTCGATGACAAGGGTTGCGAGATCGCCGGTGTCATCGCACTCAAGGGTGTGAGCTTCGCCACCAACTCCGCGAAGCTGACCCCGGATTCACTGGCTGTCCTGGATGAAGCTGCTGCAACCCTGGCCAAGCACAGCGACATCAAGGCGGAAGTGGCCGGCCATACCGACAACCGTGGTGTTGCTGCCAAGAACAAGAAGTTGTCGCAGCAGCGCGCCGAGGCCGTGATGCACTACCTGGTATCGAAGGGCGTGAATGCCGCGAACCTGACCGCCAAGGGTTACGGCCAGGAAGATCCGGTCGCCGACAACAAAACGGAAGAAGGACGCGCCGCAAACCGCCGTGTAGAGCTGAGTGTGCGGTTTTCGGGGTGCAGGGCAAGGCGCAACGACGCGGAATGGTTGTTCCATTCCAAGGAGTTGCAACGCTGCCATGCGCACTGAAAACCGTGCAATCCGGCCCCGTAGCGGACTCACCAAACGGGCGAGCTTGAAAAACATAAAAAGTCAATTAAAAACAATCGCTAACCATTCAAAAAAGCGGTCAACTACCGTTTTTAGGTTTATTGGTACGTCTTGCAGGAAAACCAGCCTCACTGCAATTCAAGCGGTACTTCGGCAACATCCTCCTCGCCAGCCAATCGAAAGCCCCGCATCTCAAGCACTCCTTTGGTGTTTAGCGAAATGATCAGGTAAAGCACGCCGGGATACGTCGCCTCCTCAATATCCATGGCCGATGGCAGCGCCGGGGAAGCAGGGTGCGAATGATAAATGGCAAACAATTCCTCGCCGCGCTCGCGCATCTGACGCATGGCGCCGATCTGCCCCTTGGGGTCCATGGCATATCGCATCTGGGGCAAGGGCGCAACATTGGCAACCGGGTAACAGTGCGCAGGCTCCCTCTCACGCGCGCCAATCAGGCCGCACACCTCCCTGTCAGCGGCAAGCTGTGCCTGGTGCAACAATTGGTTGACCAACGGGCGTGGTAATTTAATAGTTGGCATGGTTGTCATATCGATTAGAAGTTATTCACCTTTCAATACTATCAAAATCGTTATGGCGGCGAACCCATTTCACGCTTGTGGCTTGCCAAGAATGGAAGCGCTGTCATCAACCTTCTGGCTACAGTAGACTAAAACTCAAGCGATGAAGCAGGGTGCACGCAGCATACCCTGCGATCTCATGTTGACTGGTCGCCTGAAAAAATCGCATGGCGAGGACCATTGACAAAGGCTACACTGGTGAGGCTTCTGAATTCTACAGAGGTTTTCGTGGTTACATCGCTGTTTTGAGCACTCAATGGAGGAGAAGATTATGGGTTTATTCGATCACATAGCGGGTGAGGCTATCGGCAAATTGACTGGCCAAGGCAGCGGGCAATCCAGCTTGTTGGATGGCGTCATGGATATGTTGAACAATAACCAGGCCGGTGGCATCGGTGGTTTGGTGCAGTCATTCAAGGACAAAGGCCTGGGCGATATCGTTTCCTCCTGGATTGGTACGGGCAGCAATCTGCCAATTTCACCGGAGCAGATTCAACAGGCGCTGGGCGCGGAGCTCAAGTGCTTTTGTAACACTTTGGGTTCACCCCAAGGTTTTCGAGAGGTGCTTTTGAAGCCGGGCGCTGGTTTTCGCGGACTTTCAGTCCGCTGCGCCCGGTGCCAGAACCCACCGGCTTTAGCCGGTGGTCGTTCAGTCAGAGGTTCCGCAGCTTGATTTAGAAAATACTGCGTGCTAAGGCCATAAATTCGTCGATGTCCTTCTGATTTTTTAAGGCGCGATTGGTGCTAAGGGTATAAATTTTTTGATGGGTCGCCCAAGTCAATTCAGTAAGACCTTTGTTGCTTCGACTTTGTTTCACACTCAAAATGGCGGGAAATCCGTTTACATCTTGGTTGATGGCCTCTTTAATGAAAGCCATGCCGCCTTGAGAAGCTATATAGTCAACTTCATCTAATCCAACAAGCCCAAATTTGGGAACAACAAAAATGCGATTCAACCCCGTCCAGCCTTTTTCTGTATGACCACCACTTGCTGTTGCACCCAAAAGGACTGCCTGCCCGAGCGCTGATGATCCTAAATTGGCTGGACTTACTTTTAATTTGGGCACCACTTCCGTCATGGATTTTAACCGCTTATCCTTATCTTCTTTTGCCTTATCTAAATACGATACTGAATCTTCTGTTGCATCCACATATCCCCTAGACTTCATTTGTGTTAGTTCTAGTTGTGCTTGATTTTTAAGCACATCAGGAACAGGGTGTTGATCTAAAGGCAAGATAGTTATACCTGTTGAAACGGCAGGTTCTGTTGCACCTCCTGGTGCGGCATGTGTCGTATGAAGCGGTATGCCAACAGCGAGCATATTAAAGGCTGTAATTAGGGCGATTTTTTTTGTGCGGCTACTTATATTTTTCATAAACATTGCTCCTTATCGTCGATTTTCGGTTGGCCACTGATTTACCAGTGAGTTGGGTTGCAACCTGTAGCGCTTGTCTGTCCCAACAAGTATGTGCCCGTGCTCGCAGACCAGCGCCAATGATCTCCGACAACATACCAACCTCCGCTATATCCTTCATTCCAATGAACGGCGGCAGCACGCCAAGTTTGTTGCCACGCGTTACCAGTACAGCCATCCCCTACATTGTTTTCACAATGTTGATAAGCCCCGCCTCTATAAATGGTATGAATTCGTCCATAACCATTCGGGGTTCCATGCGTGCCACGAGATCGACTCATTGTTAATACAGTTTGCGCGGCTGAACCAAGTTAGGTCCGCGTTCGCGTTCATAGAAGCAGCAAACCCCGATAAAGAAACACACAGAACAGCTGTGGCGCGAAAATATTTCCGTAATTTTTCTTTTGGCTTAGACTTAAGATTTTTCATTCCAATTCTCCTTTCAAGTTAAATGATCCATGGCAAATCCGGGGCTTACCTTTGGTACCGTCCCAAGCTTTAAACTCAATCCAACACGCAAAAATCGGTTGCTCGTTAAGAATCATCGGCGGCCCGGCCCGGTGCGCATGAAACCCCGCGCGCCGCAACAACCGCTCAACCCCAATCGGCGATACCGTGATCAATCGTCTGGCGCCACGTGCCGCAGCGCAGGAGATGGCCTCTTCGAGTAGCCTGATCGCAACCGGGGAAGAAAACTGCCCGAGCGCCGAGGTCGTGTTGGCATTAAAATCAACTGCGGCGAAGCGCGATAACTCCCACACCTCCGGGGAACTGGGCGGCGGTGCGCCATTCAGAAGCTGTGGAAAAACTTCGGAGAGCAGATACGGACGGGTGGTCGGCAGGAGTCTGGCGCAGCCACAGACATTTCCCGATGCGCCGCGCGCCACCACATACACTGTATCGGGGCGGTCAAACTGATCCCGCTCCATGCCGTCTTGCGTTGCAAGTTGCCAGCCAAGGCGTTCGACAAACACTCTGTGGCGGTAGGCTGCCGTCAATGAATAAAGGCCGCCCGGCAAGCCATCCGCTGTCTCTGCGATTACGTTCATAACTCCCCGTCCTGGAAAATTATTAAAATACGTAGGCGCATTTCACCCGTTTATCTGGTTCTAAACAACTGTCAAACTTGACAGGGGCGCGGGGGATCTACGTATGTAATGCCTTGTGCACGGAGGGCTGCCACTCGAAGGATTCAATCCAGGATCGCAGCAACGCTTCCGTTGCCGAAGGGCCGAGGTCATTTCCTTGTTCGTCCACGAACATGAGGTTGCTGCGGGGATAGCCGAGGGGAATGAGTTGGATCTGTCCATCGCGGGCGGTCATCTGCCAATCCCATCCGACCGTAATGACGGGCTGTGTCGCGCTGACCCATTCCGTATAGCCCGTGATCGAAGACAGCGTTGCACCTTCCGCTGAGGTCAACGGCCGGTCCCCGTCCACACCGGAGTGCAGATGAGTCAACCTTACCTGCACGAAGCGCCCGGGCGTGAGGCGTACATAACCATCGTGGGATAGTGTTATCATGTTGATCTGGGTAATGCCCTGCGCCTCACGCCTATCCAGAGAGATCATGTCCGTTCCTCGATCATGTTCAGCCAGAAGTAGGTGCCTCCAGGCAAGGGTGGATACGCTACACGACACCGCTGTGTTTGGGTAGTGTCAAATGTGACAGGCAGGTTACAATCCAGGTTCCGCGTGGGCAGTACATCCCAGGCAGCCATTTCAAGTGGATTTCAAGTGGAATGGGCGGCCCTGGATTATCCCTGGCAAGATGAAGCACGCTCATGAGGGGAAGGGTTTGTGAAGACTTGGCAAGAGGATCAAATACAAGCGTTGCTGTCGGCGGACTGCGAACAGGCGCTCTTTCAGGATCTGGTTGCGCTGGCTCGTGACCTTGGCTTCGATTTCTGCGCCTATGGTCTGCGCCTGCCGCTTCCCGTTTCGAACCCGAAAACCGCGATGTTCAGCAACTATCCGGGGGCATGGCAGGCCCGATATCAACAGAAAAATTATCTCGCTGTTGATCCGACGGTACGGCACGGAATGCGCTCCCTTCTGCCCATTCTCTGGTCTGACGACGCATTCGCATCCGCGCGTGAGTTGTGGGAAAATGCGCAATCGTTCGGATTGCGCGTCGGCTGGGCGCAGTCCAGCCACGATGCGAGCAGGGCCGCAGGCATGTTAACACTGGCGCGCTCGGATGATGCGCTATCTACCGGAGAACTGCAGAACAAAGGCATCAAGATGATCTGGTTGACCCAAGTGGCGCATCTCGGCATGTCGCGATGCTTGATAGCCAAAATGATGCCTGAGGTCGAAGTTAAGCTGTCGAGCCGCGAAGTGGAGGTGCTGCGGTGGACTGCAGAAGGAAAAAACTTCAAGCGAGGTTTCCGAAATTCTCGGAATCTCGGAACGCACCATCAATTTCCATATCAACAACGCGGTCGCCAAATTGAATGCCTCCAACAAAACCGCAGCGGCGATCCGGGCGGCGATGCTGGGGATGCTTTACTGAGCGCGGCAGGGGTTGCGATTTATTACGGAACACGTCAGGGGCGGAAAACCCCCTTCGGTCAATGCCAGCTTGCTGTGGCAATGATTATATTTTTGCCCGGAACCGCAGGGGCAGAGCTAGTTGCACCCGACCTTGCGGATGGCGCAAAAACCACTGCGCTCTCCCAAGCCCTCTATATAAATCAAAATAAATCGCATCGCGGAAATTCTTTCAATGAACAAGCCCGCTTCCACCCCTACCAATCACCTGATCAACGAAACCAGTCCCTATCTGCTCCAGCACGCGCATAATCCGGTGGAATGGTATCCGTGGAGCCAGCAGGCGCTGGACAAGGCGCGGCGCGAGAACAAGCCGATCCTGCTTTCGATTGGTTATTCCGCGTGCCATTGGTGTCACGTGATGGCTCACGAATCGTTTGAAGACGAAGCAACCGCCCAGGTTATGAACACGCTATTCGTGAACATAAAGGTGGATCGCGAGGAACGCCCCGACCTCGACAAGATCTACCAGACCGCGCACCAGTTGCTGACACAGCGCGGCGGCGGCTGGCCGCTCACGGTGATTCTTACCCCGGATGATCACGCGCCATTTTTTGCCGGCACCTATTTCCCCAGAGAGCCACGCTATGGCCTGCCGGGTTTCAAGGAGCTGCTGCAACGCATCGAGGCGTTTTACCGCGAACACCCGGAGGAAGTACGGCTGCAAAACGCATCCCTGATAAATGCCCTGGAGAGCATGGCATCCATCGGTGGTGGCGAAATCAATGCCGCAGCGCTGGACATTGCGCGCCGTCAGCTTGAACAGAGCTTCGATGCCCGCCACGGCGGTTTTGGCCGTGCGCCCAAGTTTCCCCATCCCACCCATATCGAGCGCCTGCTGCGCCACTGGGCCGCCACCGGCCGGGCGGACGACAAGGCGTTGTCCATGGCCCGCTTCACGCTCACCCAGATGGCGCAGGGCGGCCTGTATGACCAGCTCGGCGGCGGCTTCTGCCGTTATTCGGTGGACGAGCTGTGGATGATCCCGCACTTTGAGAAAATGCTGTATGACAACGGGCCGCTGCTTGCACTGTACAGCGAGGCATGGCTGGCCACGCGCGAGCCGTTGTTCAAACACGTCGCGGAGGAAACCGCTGCCTGGGTGATGCGCGAGATGCAATCATCGCAAGGTGGTTATTACTCGACGCTGGACGCCGACTCGGAAGGACACGAAGGCAAGTTTTACGCGTGGGACCGGGAGGAGGTCAAAGCGCTGCTCGATGAAAACGAATACCCCCTCTTCGCTCGCCGCTTCGGCCTGGATCAACCCGCCAATTTTGAAGGTCAGTGGCACCTGCATGTCTATCAGGACATCAGCACATTGGCGGGCGAGTTCTCCATGAGCGAGGCACCGGTCACCACGCTGCTCGATACCGCGCGGGCCACACTGTTTGCCGCGCGTCAAAAGCGCATCCACCCCGGACGCGACGAAAAGATCCTCACTGCCTGGAACGGCCTGATGATCAAAGGCATGGCTGCGGCGGGCCGTCACTTGAATCAGCCCGGCCATATCGACTCGGCACAACATGCGCTGGACTTTATCCAGGCACATTTGTGGCGCGATGGCCGGTTATTGGCGAATTATAAAGATGGTCGGGCAACGCTTCCGGCGTATCTGGATGATTACGTCTTCCTGATCGACGGCATTCTGGAACTGCTTCAGGCGCGTTGGCGCGATGGCGATCTAACCTTTGCCATCGCACTCGCCGAAGCAGTGCTCACGCACTTCGAAGATAAAGATCAGGGCGGTTTTTTCTTCACCGCCGACGACCATGAGAAGCTCATCCACCGCCCCAAACCACTGGGCGATGATGCCCTGCCATCCGGCAACGGCATCGCCGCGTTTGTGCTGGGACGGCTCGGTCATCTGCTCGGTGAAACCCGTTATCTCGATGCTGCCGCGCGCACCCTGCAGGCCGCCTGGCCTACCGTGACGGAAATCCCTTACGCACATAACGCACTACTACTGGCTGCGGAGGAATACCTGCACTCGCCGCAAACCATCGTCCTGCTCGGCGCACTGGATGCAATGCGTGAGTGGCATGCGATATGTGCGAAGGACTACGCCCCGCGCCGGTTTATCCTCGCCATTCCTTCAGATGCAACCAGTTTGCCGGGCGTTCTCGCGCAACGCAAACCTCGCGACGGCGTTGTTGCTTATGTCTGTGATGGACTGGCATGCGGCACGCCGCTGGAGACGCCAGGGGCATTGGAGGCGGCGTTGCATGAGAGGCCCTGAAATGAAAACCCTATTCAAAGCCATCCTGTTCAGCATGGCAATACCTTTTGCCGCCGCCGCAACGCAAGCCCCTGCACAGCAAACATGGATTCCCGGCTGGCAGGATACCGCGCCGCTCACCACCCCGCGGGCGGGTGCCGCGGCGATTGAGGCCAATGGTGTGATCTATGTCATCGGTGGTATTGATGGCAGGCGTTTTTTATTTTCCGCCGAATACGCCCGCATACAGCCGGACGGTTCTCTTGCACCCTGGCGCAACGCCCCGCGCCTGAAAGAAGAGCGCGGCTTCTTTTCAGCGGTATCGCACAATGGTTTTGTCTATGCCGTAGGCGGTGGCAATGGTCCCAATGGCAGCCATCTGCTGCGTTCCGTCGAGCGTGCGCGTATCTTGCCGGAGGGTGGCCTCGGCCCCTGGAAGAAGGAAAAACACGCACTGATCTATCCTCGCCGCTGCGCCAAGCTGGCGGTGGCGGGGCGCTATATTTATGCGCTGGGCGGCTACAGCGGGGCATTGCTGGATACGGTGGAGCGGGCGGAGATCCTGCCGGATGGCAGCCTCGGCAAATGGACGCTGGAACCGCAGCATCTTACCCTGCCGCGTTATGTCCATGCCGTAGCACAGACCAATGACGCCCTATTCGCCATCGGCGGGCATGCGCTAAGCCAGGCTACCGGCCAGCCAGAGGTGGAATGGGCCGCCTTGAACACTGGCGGGGCACCACTGCAATGGCGTCAGGCACCACCTTTGACGACCGGGCGCTATGGCCTCTCGGCCATCACCCACGGCACCCATGTCTATGCGATAGGCGGCATCAACAATCTTGTCTATCTCGACAGTATCGAAAAAACCAGCGTCAGTGCGGACGGCACGCTGCAACCCTGGCAGGCCACCACGCCGCTACCGGCAACCCGCGCCGACGCGGGCGTCGTGGTGTACAAGGGCTGGGTTTACCTGCTCGGCGGCACCAATGCTAGCGGCTATTACAACACAGCGTCTTACGCCACCTTCAACGATGCGGGCGACATCGGTTTCCTCGGCACCGATGAGGACAATAACCACAAGGTGACATCTGCACCCGCCGCCGTCATCTCGCTGCCCAATGAAGGTATGATCGCGGAGGTGATAGACACCGCAATGTACGCCTATCTCCGGGTGACCTCGCCCTATGGCGAGGAATGGCTGGCCGCTGCCAAGGGTGGATACACGGTCAATACCCCTATCCGCTACAGCGACGGGGTACATATGACGGACTTTTACAGCAAAACCCTACAACGGCACTTCGCCGCGATTCGCTTTGTGGGGCGAGTGGAAATCATAGACGTACCTCATTTGTGATAAGTTATAGCCTGACGTTATGCACTTTCCCCTCTCCCGCTTGCGGGAGAGGGCTGGGGAGAGGGTAAATATGCTGGAGAATGCAAAAGCCCTGCGTAGCAACCAGACTGAAGCCGAACAACGGCTGTGGTATCACCTGCGGGCACATCGCTTCATGAATTTGAAATTTAAACGGCAAAAGCCGATAGGCCGTTATATCGTTGATTTTGTGTGTCTGGAACACCGTCTGATTATCGAGATCGACGGTGGCCAACATTCCGAACAAGTGGCCTATGACCAGCATCGGGATGCGTGGTTGCGCAGTCAAGGCTATACGGTATTGCGCTTCTGGAACAACGATGTAATGCAACAGTTGGAGGGTGTATTGGAACAGATACGCCACACCCTCTCCCCCAGCCCCTCTCCCACAAGTGGGAGAGGGGAGTGAATGTGTAACATCAGTTAAGCCATGAAAAATTACATAGAAAAAATTCTCACAGCGCGCGTCTACGACGTGGCGCAGGAAACGCCGCTGGATCTGATGCGCACGCTGTCGCAGCGGCTGGGCAACCGGGTAATGCTCAAGCGCGAGGATCTGCAGCCGGTGTTTTCCTTCAAGCTGCGCGGCGCATATAACAAGATCGTTAATCTACCGCCGGGCGCGGCGCAAAACGGCGTGATCACCGCCTCGGCGGGCAATCATGCCCAAGGGGTGGCGCTGGCGGCGCTCAAACTGGGCATTCCGGCGCTGATCGTCATGCCGCGCACCACCCCGGATATCAAGGTGGCCTCGGTGCGCAGCCTTGGCGCGACGATTGCGCTGCATGGCGACACGTATGACGAAGCCTATCAACACGCGGCGCAGCTGGCCGTGGATAATGGCATGGTGTTTATTCACCCTTACGACGATCCTGATGTCATCGCCGGGCAAGGCACCATCGGCGTGGAGATCCTGCGCCAGCACACCGATCCGTTGCACGCCATTTTCATCCCGGTGGGCGGCGGCGGGCTGATTGCCGGGGTATCCGCGTATGTGAAATACCTCTGGCCTGAGATCAAGATCATCGGCGTCGAGCCGGAGGATGCGGCAAGCATGTACCAGGCACTACGTACCGGCGAGCGCGTGACGCTGGACCATGTCGGCATCTTCGCCGACGGCGTGGCTGTGCGGCAGGCGGGCGCCGAGACCTTCCGCATTGCGCGTCAGTGCGTCGACGAAATCATCCTCGTGAGTACCGATGAAATCTGCGCCGCGATCAAGGATATCTTTGACGATACCCGCTCCATCGCCGAACCCGCCGGTGCGCTGGCAGTGGCAGGACTCAAAAAGTATGTGGCGCGAGAGGGGCTGGAGAACCATAACATGGTGGCCATCGACAGTGGCGCCAATATGAATTTTGACCGGCTGCGCCACATCGCGGAACGCGCCGAAGTGGGCGAGCGCCACGAGGCGATCATCGCGGTGACAATCCCCGAGCGTCCCGGCAGCTTCCGGCAGTTCTGTGAATCCCTTGGAGAACGCAGCATCACTGAATTCAACTATCGTTATTCCGACCCCAGCCAGGCCCATGTGTTCGCGGGCATAAAGCTGAGCCATGGCGAAGCGGAGAAGAGCGACATTATCGAACGGTTGCAGGCACAAGGGTATCCTGTGACCGACATGACGGATAACGAAGTGGCGAAGCTGCATGTGCGCTACATGGTAGGCGGACACCCCCCCGCCGTTGAGCACGAAGTCATCTACCGTTTCGAATTCCCGGAGCGGCCTGGTGCCCTGCTGCGGTTTCTCAATAAGATGGGGCAGCGCTGGAACATCAGCATGTTTCACTACCGCAATCACGGCGCGGCGTATGGGAGGGTATTAGTCGGCGTTCAAGTGCCTCCTGAAGAGACGCCCAGCTTCCAGTCCTTTCTCATGGAGGTGGGCTACGAGTACCAAGACGAAACCAGCAATCCTGCTTATAAGTTATTTCTTAGTTAGGCAAGTCCTATAAAGAGCCAAGGAGAGACGAAATGAGGGGGTGGAAGAGCTTTGTAAAGCAGTGGGACATCATGACCTTCTATCAACGCTTCGAAAGCGTGGTTGCCCTTTTCCTCACGCTGCTGATTACGTTAGTTGTCGTTGTGGCGGTCTTCCGTTTATTTGCTGGAGTTATCAACGACCTTGTGCTTGGCGCCATGAACCCGCTCGACCATAAGGTGTTCCAAAACGTCTTTGGCGAGATCATGACGGTATTGATCGCGCTAGAGTTCAACCATACTCTCCAATACGCAGTCACTCGGCAACAGAGCATAATTCAAACGAAGGTCATCTTGCTCATCGCCCTGCTTGCCATAGCTCGTAAATTCATTATCTTGGATCTTAAGGAGACAACTGCCGAAAGCATGTTTGGCTTGGCCGCCATAACCTTGGCAATAGGTATTGTCTACTGGTTGTTGCGTGAGCGTGACGATCGTCTCCTTCAAACGCAGGCGCTACGACATCCCGAGAACGCATCGACGGATGCTGAGACTTGATGAGGACAACAGCCTAACGTCATTTAAGGGGCACGCCTTGGCGAGGCATTTTAGGTCATGGGCATCATCAGGGCAGGGGCGTTGTTCCGACCTCATAGTTGGCGCACCCATTAATTCACATGTTAATCGGCCCTCCGCCAAAACAAAAAGGCCCGCATAAGCGGGCCTTTTTGTTTACTGCCGGCCTAATCCAGAGTTACTTCTTTTTGGGCGCGGCTTTCTTGGTTGGGGCAGCCTTCTTTTTGACGGCTGCCTTTTTGACTACGGCCTTTTTAGCAGGAGCTGCTTTCTTGGCTGGGGCAGCCTTTTTAGCAGGTGCTGCTTTCTTCACAGGAGCCGCCTTCTTGGCAGGCGCCACCTTCTTTTTAGCGGGCGCTGCTTTTTTGGCAGGCGCTGCTTTCTTTTTTACTGCGGCTTTTTTTACGGCCATTTTGCTTCCTCCATGTTGAGTGTACATAAAGATGTACGGAGCTAAGTATAAACAAGTTTGCACAGACTTCTACAGTGCTAACGCTATCTATATCGTACTTCCAGTCAAATCACTTTAATTTTTGTGAAAAATTCACTCCAATTTCAAAATATAATCCCAATCTTGCGCGCTTACAGGCATAACAGAGAGCCGGCAGCCACGCTGCAACAACGGCATATTGTGCAATGCATTATGCTCTTTGAGTTCGCTGAGGCTGATAACGCGCCTGAAGGAAAGCACATAACGCACATCCACCATATACCACTGCGGACGCACCGGATTACTCTTCGGGTCATAATGCGGATCATTGGGATCGAAGGCCGTGAAGTCGGGATAGCCTTCCCTGACGATTTCAACAATGCCTACGATGCCGGGCGTCTTGCAGTTGGAGTGATAGAAAAATGCCTGGTCCCCCAGCTTCATCTGGTCACGCAACATGTTGCGTGCCTGATAATTGCGCACGCCGTCCCAGTGCTCGGTCTGTTGCGGCCTGTCTTTAAGCATATCCAGGCTGAATGTATCGGGTTCGGATTTCATGAGCCAGTAGTTCATGTCTTTTCTCTTTACGTAGGAAGGTATAGTCCGGTCTCGGTAGTTACCGCATAAAGCGGCACGTCCCACTCGCAACTCTGCAACCCAGCTACCCGCTGAAAGTCGTAGGCAACACCCAGCAGGCGAGGCTTGCGCCAGTGATGGCGGCGCCTGAGAAATGAAAAAGTTTGATCATAAAAACCGCCGCCCATGCCAAGACGGTTACCCTGTTCATCGAAGGCGACCAGCGGTGTGATAACAAGATCCAGCGCGCAGGTAGGCGCTCGCTTGCGGATTGACAGGCGCGGTTCGGGAATGCCAAAACGATTGGGAATGAGCGGGTCGCCTTCAACATACGGTACAAACCACAACCGGTTGGCGTGCAGGGTGTTCAGCACCGGCAGGTAACAGATCTTGCCCATGGCCCAGGCGCGCCGCATCAATGGCGTGGGATCAAGCTCGCCGTTCTGAGGAAGATAGCAGGCAATGTGGCGGCTGCGCTGAAAAATATTGAAGCGGGCGATACGGCGCGCCACCTGAAATGCCGCAGCATCACGCTCCGTGGGACTGAGCGCGGCGCGTCTCGTGCGCATCTGCTTGCGTATCTCGGATCGGAGCGGGGTAGAAGCAGAAGATGGGGTGGGGTTCAAAGCGGCCACCGCAATGCGTTGAAGTAAAGGAGGACATCCTCCGCCTGTGACGTTATGAGCCTTCGTTCTTGAACCAAAGGTTCAAGTGGGTACCTGTGCGATGCATCAGGCGTCCCGCTCGGAGGCGGGCATGCACACCAACATCAAGCAAACAAGTTCCCGGGGTCCTAAATTAGGCTCAAGAAATGACCCAGCCCAGCACGGGCACCGCAGGGGATGTCCAAATTTAATTTTAACTGAAAACCATAGCTAGTGTCACGACTCGGAAATATCGAAACATGAAACGGCGTCTTTTGCCGCAGGGCGGCGTTGCTCGTCGTTGCCATAGAATGAGCTATGGCACCTCCTCGCGCCTTGCCCCGCATCAAAATCCATCCATTTCATTTGTCTCGATATTTCCGAGTCATGACACTAGTGCCATGATTAGCTGCGTCATTTGCGTCTACGCGGGAATGACGCAGCTAATGGATTATTTGTGGATTATTTGGGTTCATATCATTAAGCTATATTTGGATACCAAAAGCGGATAATCACTGAGAAATACGTCACTTGCGTGCTATGTGCGGTAATATGCCCAGGCGTAAAGCGTGTATGCTATGCGCGCGATGTTTATGCCTCTTAGGCGATCATTCGGAGACCGCTTATGGATAGCCCGCAGAGTCCCAACCAAAACCATCTTCTCGCCGCATTGCCCACGGCTGAATTCGAGCGTATCGCTCCCCATCTGGAGCTGGTCGCGATGCCGCTGGGCGATGTCCTTTATGAATCCAGCGGCCAGTTGCAGCACGCCTATTTTCCAACGACCGCCATCGTATCCATACACTACGTGATGGAGACCGGCGCTTCGTCTGAAATCGCGGGGGTGGGCAATGAGGGCGTAGTTGGCATTTCGCTGTTCATGGGCGGGAATACCACACCTAGCCGGGCCATCGTGTCTACTGGCGGTTATGGCTACCGACTGAAGGCGCGGTTGCTGATGGAAGAATTCAATCGTACCGGGGGGCGCCGCGCCGGCGTCATGCAGCATTTGTTGCTGCGCTACACCCAGGCGCTGATTACACAGATATCCCAAACGGCAGTATGCAATCGCCACCATTCGGTGGAGCAGCAACTGTGCCGCTGGCTGTTGTTGACCCTCGATCGTTTGCCCTCGGGCGAGTTGGCCATGACGCAGGAATTAATTGCCGGCATTCTCGGCGTGCGGCGTGAAGGCATCACCCAGGCCGCCGGGCATTTGCAGCAAGCGGGGTGCATTCGCTATCGCCGTGGCCACATTACCGTGCTTGACCGGTCGGTTTTGGAGTCGCGCGTGTGTGAATGCTATGCGATGGTTAAAAAAGAACATGATCGTTTGCTGTGCGATATTCGTAATCGCCAGGAAGTTCTCTCTGCCAGCCACGATTAATTCTTGGCCCTACCCACGCTTTGCACATAAAATCTCCGCCTTATGTGGGGTAACGCACGGAGAACGGAGAGCCTGATCGCTATGATTAAATAGTGCAGCTCGCAATTCATCCGCGAACGCCGTTTATCTCTTGGCGCCCGCAGGCAAAAGCGCATGTATTTTTGTGTAGGATAAGCGTATAACGTAGGTGAGACACTGCTCACACCTACGGCCACGTGGTCCGCCAGATTCAATCGCGCTTTAACAGAGGTCGGCCATGTCCGAGACAATCCACGACTCCGTCATTTTCAACCCTGCCGCTGGCAGCGCGGAAGGCACTGCCGAGCTCCGACGCCAGGAGGTCTTGCTTAAAACCGGCGCCTTGCAGAACGCGATCCTCAATAGCGCCAATTTCTCGATTATTGCTACCGACGAGAAGGGCATCATTCAATTATTCAATATCGGCGCCGAACGCATGCTGGGTTATCTGGCCGCCGAAGTCGTGAACAAGATCAACCCCAGCGACATTCATGACCCGCAGGAAGTCATGGTGCGCGCGCAAGCGTTGAGCGAGGAGCTGTCCACCCCGATTACGCCGGGCTTCGAGGCGCTGGCCTACAAGGCTTCGCGTGGGATCGAAGACAGCTATGATTTGACCTATATCTGCAAGGATGGCAGCCGCTTTCCCGCGATCGTGTCGATCACGGCGCTGCGCGATGATTATAATGACATTATCGGCTATCTGTTGATCGGCGCCGATAATTCCGTGCGCAAGCAGGTGGAAGCGGAGCTGACCAACGCCAAGGCTGCGGCGGAAAAAGCCAACCTCGCCAAATCGGATTTCCTTTCCAGCATGAGCCATGAGTTGCGCTCCCCGCTCAATGCGATCCTCGGTTTCGCCCAATTAATGGAGTCGGGTTCGCCACTGCCGACACCCACCCAAAGGGCCAGCATCGACCAGATTCTCCAGGCGGGATGGTATCTGCTGGAGTTGATTAACGAAATCCTCGATCTCGCGTTGATCGAGTCAGGCAAGCTGTCGCTGTCGCTGGAACCCATGTCGCTGCCCGACGTGCTGCTCGATTGCCAGGCCATGATCGAACCACAGGCGCAAAAAAGCGGCATCCACATGAGTTTTACCCAGCTCGAAACCCGTCACTTTGTTAATGCCGATCGAACCCGGGTGAAACAGGTTCTGATCAACTTGCTTTCCAACGCAATCAAATACAACCGCGCGGGGGGATCGGTCGAAGTGACCTGCCGGACGCTCAACGCGGAGCGCCTGCGTATCAGTGTGAAGGATACCGGCGAAGGATTGTCCCCGGAAAAACTCGCACAACTGTTCCAGCCGTTCAATCGTCTCGGACAAGAGGCCGGCGCCGAGGAAGGCACCGGCATCGGCCTGGTGGTCAGCAAGCGGCTGATCGAATTGATGGGGGGCGAAATCGGCGTGGAAAGCACTGTCGGGGTGGGCAGCGTGTTCTGGATCGAACTAAACCTGGCGGTTGAACCACAATTTGTTGCCGACGCAGATGAACTGCTTGCGCCGATTCAACCGCATGTTCAGCATGGCAAAGCGCTGCGCACCTTGCTGTATGTAGAAGACAACCGGGCAAACATGCAACTGGTCGAGCAGCTCATCGCACGCCGTCCCGATATGCGCCTGTTGAGTGCCGGGGATGGCACGCGCGGCATCGCGCTGGCGCGCATCCATCAGCCGGAGGTGATCCTGATGGACATCAATCTGCCCGGCATCAGCGGTATCCAGGCGCTGAAAATCCTGCGTGAAGATCCGGCCACCGCGCACATCCCGGTGCTGGCCATCAGCGCCAATGCCATGCCCCACGATATCAAGAGAGGCCTGGAGGCAGGATTCTTCCGCTACCTCACCAAGCCGATCAAAGTCAATGAGTTCATGGAAGCGCTAGACATAGCGCTGGAATTTGCGGAAACAGGATTAGATGGCGCAGTTATGCCAAAGTCCCCGTAATGATTAGTACCGCCGACATACTTAACGCCAGTATCCTGATCGTAGACGACCAGCAAGCCAATGTGCTACTGCTGGAGCAAATGCTACGTGAAGCCGGCTATCGGTGCATAACGGCGACGATGGATCCGCATGCCGTCTGCGCACTGCATCGCGACAACCACTACGACCTGATTCTGCTAGATCTGCAAATGCCCGGCATGGATGGCTTTCAGGTGATGGAAGGCCTGAAGGAAATCGAAGCCGACGGCTACCTTCCGGTGCTCGTGATCACAGCCCAACCGGGCCACATGCTGCGGGCTCTGGCCTCTGGAGCGAAGGACTTTATCAGCAAACCATTTAACCTGATGGAAGCCAATACGCGCATTCACAACATGCTGGAAGTGCGTTTGTTGTACAAGCAACTCGAGCATTACAGCCGTGCGCTGGAATCCATGGCGCTGCATGACGCGCTGACCGGGCTGCCGAATAGACGGCTTTTAATGGATAGACTCTCCCTGGCCATCGCGCATGCGCACAGGAACAAAAGTACGATGGCGGTGATGTATTTGGATTTGGATGGGTTTAAGCAGATCAATGACGTCATGGGCCACGATGCGGGCGACACCCTGCTGAGGATGGTCGCCGATCGCCTGGTGTCTGTGGTGCGTCAAGAGGACACAGTGGCGCGCTTTGGTGGCGACGAATTCGTGATCGCGTTCTGGGAAGTAAACCATACCGACGGTGTGCTCAAGCTGGTGTCAAAAGTGATACAGGCCGTGTCACAACCCTATAATATTGAAGGCCGCTGCGTGCGCATGACCGCCAGCGCCGGTGTCGGCATTTATCCCACGCATGGCGAGGAGGTGGAGACGCTGATGAAAAGCGCGGATCTGGCCTTGTATGAGGCTAAGCTCACGGGCAAGAACAATTATCGCATCGCGGCGCGCACCGACTTATTGGCGATGGCGCGTAATTGACGTAACCCGTCCTCATAAGACGGGTGCTTCAGTGTACATAAATAGAGGAAAACGAATGTTATGGTAAGTGCCGCTGACATTCTTAACGCCAGCATTCTGATCGTAGACGATCAGGCAGCCAATGTGCAGTTGCTGGAGCAAATGCTACGTGAAGTCGGCTATCGGCGTATAACGTCGACGATGGATCCGCATACCGTCTGCGCGCTGCATCGCGCCAACCACTACGACCTGATTTTACTTGATCTGCAGATGCCTGGCATGAATGGCTTCCAGGTGATGGAAGGCCTGAAGGAAATCGAAACCAATGATTATGTTCCGATACTCGTGATTACGGCCCAACCGGGCCACAAGCTGCGGGCGCTGGCCACCGGCGCGAAGGATTTCGTCGCCAAACCGTTTGACCTGATTGAAGTCGAGACGCGTATTCACAACATGCTGGAAGTGCGGTTGCTGTACAAGCAACTCGAGCATTACAACCAAGCGCTGGAACAAACAGTGCTGAAACGCACGGCCGAACTGCGCGAAAGCGAAGCGCGCTTTCGCCGTTTGACGGAATTGGCATCCGACTGGTACTGGGAGCAGGACCAGAACGGGCATTTTACCAAGGTTTACGGCCCGGTGCTGGAGATGCTCGGCGTCCCGGTCGACACCTTGCTCGGCGAAACCAAGGAAGCGCAGGTGGCGCGCTGGAATGAGGCCGAGCGCGCGGCGCTCGAAGCGAACATGGCGGCGCGGCGGCCGTTCCTGGATTTCGTCTACAGCCGGATCGATGCCGATGGCGTGCATCAATATTTTCAGGTGAGCGGGGAGCCGATGTTCGACGCATCCGGCCGCTTTACCGGTTACCGCGGTGTAGGCAGGGACGTTACCGGGATCATGCGCGATCAGAAGTGTCCGGCAATTTAATTACATAGATTCGCACTCCATCCGGGTTGTGCAGACACTCTGGTTACTTTCCCAACAGTTCTCCGACAGGTTTTAAATCTTCCACATGGTCGCATATGGTCTTGATGGCCATGAGAATGGGTATGCCTAGCAATAAACCCCACACGCCCCACAACCAACCCCAAAACAGCACGCCTGCGAAAATCACCACTGCGTTCATCTGGCTTGCCCGGCTCGTAAGCCACGGTGTCAACAAAAAACCTTCGAGACTGGTGATAGCCAGTGCGATTCCGGAGACCAAGAGCGCCATGCTTATTGTTCCAAATTGGAGAAAAGCAACCAGCGCGGCGCCAGTGGTAAAGATTACCGCACCGAGATAAGGGATAGTATTTAATATCGCTGCGGCAATCCCCCAAATCGCGGCATGTTCCAAACCGATCCAGAGAAATGCGAGCCAGGTCGCCACCCCCACAAGAAAACTGGTGAATAGCTGTACCAGCAGATAACGTTGAATCTGGCCGGTGATTTTATCCAACACTTGGAGGGTGATTTTTTTCTTGCTAAAGGTAGGGCCGCTGATCCTGACCAGCTTGCGCCGGAAATTGTCGCCTGAAACCATCAGAAAATACGCGAGAAACAATACTATGACGGCCTGACCGGCAAACCCAGCCGCGCTCATCGTTCCAGCCCAAAGATAGTCTTGGATATTAAATTTTGATTTTTCGATTTGCACACGAATCACCCCCCTCGGGGGAATAGGAGGCGGGGTTGGCGTATCGCTCGCCGCCTGCTCCAGCCTCGGTGGTGGCTTTTTGCACTTTCTCGATCGCGCTTTCGGACGTCCCGCGTTCCTTGCTCAGAGTTTGGCGGAACTTCTGCGCCGCTTCGGGCAAGGTTTCTATCGCTGCAGCGGCTTCGTCGCTGAGGGAATAAGCCAGAGAGCTTACCCCTCCCACGATACCGATCAATAACACTGCGGCCCCGATGGCGCGGGGAATTCTCCATTGTTGCATCAAGTTGACGAGGGGGGAAAGCGCGTAGCTCATCATCACGCCAAACATCAATGGGATGAAAAACGCACGCGCCCAATACAGCGCAAAGATGACTGCAAGCACTGTGAGCAGCACGAGCGAAAGGCTGTGTACGTCATCCGGCATGCGGACAGTGGGCTGCTGGGTAGCGTCCGACGTGGCCGTCCCCAGGCTGCCCAGAGATTCTCCAGCGTGATTTTCTGAGTCGACCTGGGGTTTAGGATTCATGGGTGCAGCAGATGAAATAGCGGTAGTGTTCATGGTGTCTTGTCTTAGGCAGGGTAGCGCGGATTAGCGAAGTGTAAACACACCGATGCTGGAGTCAAACCTTCACCATACTCACCATGTGGTCATGCCGGCAAAAGCTCATTGAGCCTAGTTCATAAAGAAATAAATAATCACCAACACAAACACCGGAACACCAAGCAGCCATCCAATCAGATATTTGCCCATGACATTTCTCCTTCATGAAACCGCTGCCTGGGTTCGCCTTTAGCGTTATTACTTAGGCATCAAGTCATTCTTGACGGAGGTCACGCCCTTGACTTGGCGTGCAAGTTCAGCAGCCTTGTTAATGTCGGCTTTGTCATGGACGAAGCCACTTAACTGAACCACGCCTTTGAAGGTTTCGACGTTGATCTCGGCCGATTTCAGGGAGGACTCATTGAAAATTGCCGCCTTCACTTTGGTAGTAATCATGGTGTCGTCAATAAACTCTCCGGTGCCTTCATGTTTTGCCGTCGAGGCGCATCCGAGCACAGTCGCCAACATGACGGCAAGGATGATAGTAGAAATGTATTTAAGTTGTTTCATAGCTGTATTCCCCATGTAAATTCAAATGTGCCTGGACACGAGCCATGATCGTAAAATCTAGACCGCGCTGGCGTTACAAACGACCTTGCATCGTGAATTCAATCAATCGCATCAAATCCCACACGAGACGTCATTGTCTCGTCTGGTAATAATCCTCTTTTTTTTAAAGGCGCTCTGTGCGCTAGCGCACTTATCCAGCAGACTTATTTCGAGCACGTTTCTGAGCATCTCGTTTTGCTATGTTGTGTAGCGCACAGACGAAATTTATCCATAAGCCTACTTTGGTTTTCCCGGCAAGTCTTTTGCCCTGTTATACCTCTCCTACTATTTAAAAGGAATCGCCATGTTGAAGAACAAAATAAAACTTACCGCATTGTGCATGGCACTCGTCGGCACGACGGGTGCGAATGTTGCCCAAGCTGCCGAGAGCGGCGTTTATCTCGGGCTAAACGCAGGCCAAGCCGAAGCGCGTAAATATTGCAATAATATAACGAACTGCGATAGCGCTGATACCAGCGTGCGCGGCGAGGTTGGTTATCAGTTCAATAATAATCTGGGCGCCGAGCTGGGCTACACCAGTTTCGGAACACTATTCAATGCCAATGATAACAACGTAAATGCCAAGCAAGATGCCAGCGCATGGACAGCCAGCGCATTGGGCACGTGGCCGGTTGCCGAACGCTTCGGCATCTTCGGCCGGCTGGGCCTTGCAAGATACAACGTTAGCAACAGCGGAACTGTCCAGGGCGTCCCGGTGGCGGACAAGAATAGCACCAAGCCCTATTTTGGCGCTGGCGTGAAGTTCGATCTTGCCAGTAACTGGATGTTGCGTGCGGAATACCAGCTTTATACTGATATTTCCGGTGTTGATGGCACGAAAGACAATGTTCAAGGCTGGTATCTGGGCGGGGTATACCGCTTCTGATCTGTGTTTGCATTGGCGGGGGATGATGCGCCACTACACGTGGCGCTGAACACCGTCAAGAAACGGCGTTTATCTCTGTCTGCACTAGCCAGATGTTACGGGATCGACAGGCAATATGTGCGATACCGTACAGACTTTTCCGATGATTAGACGCAACATTACCTTGCATTTATGTTGGCGCTGCGAGGCGCCAAGGCACGGCAGAAACCTAGATGTTAGCAGAACTGTCCCGAAGTTTCGAAACCCAATGAACATGGAGATTTAAATGATGAAATGGAAAAATCCTTTAGCCGCAATTGGCTTGGTAATGCTCAGTCTGTTCGCCAGTACCACGGCCTTTGCCGACAGCAAGGCAGAGATCGACGCGAACGTGAGCCAGGCCTTGAAGCAGTTCTATGCGCAGAACCCAAAGCACAAGGAACTCGCAGACAAGGCAGCTGGCATGCTCGTCTTCCCGCATATCACTAAGGGTGGTGTGGGCGTCGCTGGCGAGTTTGGCGAGGGTGTCCTGCAAGTCAATGGCATGACAGTCGATTACTACAACATCGGGTCTGCGTCGGTCGGACTCACGCTCGGTATTGCGAGTCGTAGCGAGATCGTCATGTTCATGACTCAGGAATCGCTCGACAAGTTCAAGAATAGCAAGGGTTGGAAAATTGGCGTTGATGCGGGTGTTGCCATCATGTCTCTGGGTGCCGGCGGTCAATACGACACCAAAACCCTGCAGAAACCCATCCTCGGCTTCGTTTTCGGAGAGAAGGGCCTGATAGGTGACCTGTCACTTGAAGGTTCCAAGATCACGAAGATACAGAAGTAAGAGTATGCGTTGTCAGGCGTAATATCGGTCTATTTACTCACAGCTCCAGCTCTGCTGATGATTGTAGCGGCTTCTTCAATACCGCTGAATGGGTAAATTAACATCATCCAAGGAGATTTTCTATGACATTCAAAATCAAACCCGTATCCCTTCTCGTTACACTGATGATTGGGCTTTTTCTATCTCTATCTGGTTGCGCGACGACTGGATCAGATCGAGCTGAAAAGGCCACTACTAAGATGGAGATCGTCGACGGCGAGATAAGACAAGCCATTGTGCAGCTCGATGCGACTGGGGCCTCGCTGGAGAACCTCATTAAGCCAGGACAGTCTGATGTGAAAGCGGCTTTCGAAGCTTATTCTGACAACGTCGCCAAGATGGAACGCTTGGGGGGGAAGTTGATCAAGCATACCGATGAGATGAGTGCTCGGGGGCAGGACTATTTCGACGAATGGAAGAAGCAGGGTAACACGTACACCAATCCGCAGATTCGGGAACTCAGTGAACAGCGTCGCGCCGACTTGAATGCAGTATTTAGAAAGATATCCGAGTCTAGCATCGGCGTGAAAGGCTCGTTTATTGACTACATGAACAACATCAAGGAAATTCGGTTGTTCCTCTCTACCGATCTCACTGATAAAGGAACCGCATCCATTACCCCGATTGCTCAGAAGGCTATAAATGACGGTGCCAATCTGAAGAATGCAATTATTCCGGTGCTATCCGCCCTAGACGCTGCCAGGAGCGAAATGGCTCAAGGTGGTGCTAAATAAGCGAAGGGTCGCCGCCGCGAATTCGTCGATCGATTTGGAAGGGTCGATCGACGTGCGGCAGACAGCCTTTGTGGTGTTCAGCCACGGATGTTCCTCCGGCTTGGACCGTCGCAAATTTATAACAGTGGAGGATAGTAAAATGCTCGAGACTATTGCAATCATCTTAATTGTTCTATGGCTATTTGGCTTGGTCACCTCGTACACCATGGGCGGATTCCTTCATATTCTTTTGGTTATCGCTATCGTTGTGATTCTGATTCGTGTTATTCAAGGTCGTCGTGTCGTGTAGCAGCCTTGGAGTAACCCTATACAGTTGGACAGTGGGCGTGGCCCGGCTGTATGCGGTCCCGATTGTGGTAAACGTGCTGATGGTGGGCGGAATGACGAGCCTTAACTTTGAATTAATTGCAGGAGGAAGTGAGTCATGGCGAGAAAAATACTGACGATAGCATTTATGGTAGGGATATTGGGTACCGTTTCGGCGTGCAATACCGTGGCGGGCGCGGGCAAAGACATCGAGCGCGGCGGCGAAGCGGTTCATGATGCGGCAAAAGATGTCCAAAAGAAAATGTAACGTTTAATTGGACGTCCGACAACCGCCTCTCTATGTGCGCTACCAGACAGAGATTATAAATATTTTTCTACAAAATGCGCTAACTCTCTCCAAAGATGCCTGTAATTGCGGTGGCACATAGATGCTTAATAGCATTGCATTGCGAAATCTCGCGGGTATTGGTGCAGAGAAATACAGGGCTGAAATTACATCAGCCTCCGATAGTTAATCAAACGAGGGAATGAAAATGAATTGGGATCGTATCGAAGGAAATTGGAAGCAACTCAAAGGCAACGTCAAAGAGCAATGGGGCAAGCTTACTGACGATGAGATTGATGTAATTGCGGGTAAGCGTGACCAGCTCTCTGGCAAAATTCAGGAAACCTACGGCCTGTCGAAGGATGAGGCTGAGAAGCAACTCGCCTTGTGGCAGGATCGTATAAACGAAAAAAATAATTACCCCAAGTGATGTACTATGGGCACCAATAGGTGCCCATTATCCATTACATCTTAAATATTATTCACATATCTGCGAATGCATGTGTGTATGCGAATTTTCCAGTAGTGAAAAGAAAGATCAGATCTTTTAAACCTACAAAGTAAAGCAAGGGAGCACGGCATGACTACTGAAACACAAGTTGCAAGGGATAGGCTGATAGAGGATTTTAAGGCGGTCATACATGACGCAGAAGAACTGCTTAAGGCCACCTCCGATCAGACTGGAGATAAAATTGGTGCGGTACGCGCGCGGGCTGAGGCAAGCTTACGGGAGGCGCGGCGCAAGCTTGGCGAAATGGAGAGCAACATAGTGGGTCGAACCAAGGCTGCGGCCAAGGCGACAGATCAGCTTGTTCATGAAAACCCCTGGCAGTCGGTTGCCCTTGCCACGGCAGTGGGCTTCCTGCTCGGTATGCTGACCAGTCGGCACTAAGCACGTGGTGAATGCCGACGCAGGTGCGACGGAACCGACGCCCGGCCTGCTGGTTTCGTTGCGGCGGTTGCTGAAAACTTTTACCGAGATACTGCATACTCGGGTAGATATCCTTTCCACTGAATTGGAAGAGGAGGTTTGTAGGGTACAGCAACTGCTCGTATACGGACTGGTGTCGGTATTTTTTCTCGGATTAGGCCTGGTGCTTGTAACCTTGTTCGTTGTAATGGCCTTCTGGGAAACTAACCGGTTATATGTTCTGGCCTGCCTCGCAGTCTCTTATTTGGGTGTCGGCGCCATAACCGCACTGGTGGTGCGACACAAGGTCCGGACTCGGCCACGGTTGTTTTCGACCACGCTGTCTGAGCTGGATAAGGATCGTCAAAGCTTGGGATCCCGGCCATGAATACGCGTGTCGAATATCTAAGGCGACGGCGCGAGTTACTGGTATCGCAGGCCGCGGCCCAGCGCAGCGAGGCGTCCTTTATCGCGTTGCACCTGCAAAAACGTTTGCGTCTGGTAGACACGGGGTTCGCTATCGTTCAGGCGATGCGCATCCATCCGGTACTGGCGGTTGCGAGCGCCACACTGCTGTTGCCCACACCTCGGAACAAGCTATTGTTCTGGCCCAGCCGACTATTCACTGCCTGGGAATTGTTTGGCCTGGCACGCAAGCAATGGCATGCTGTCAGGTGGACGAACGCTTGGCGGTGGTGAGCATAACCATAGATACCCCATGGGCTAAGCCTGCGTATTCTATGATTCCTGTGCCGTGATGATATGGTCAAAACTTTAGGTCGACCCAACAGCTGTGTCACCCGCTGCCATTGGGGTTGCTGAAACAGTAACCGGTAGCGCCGCGAAAACACGGAACAAAATCGAAGTAGATTGCGGTACTTGAGATCGACAGAAGGATGGTGCCACTGGCACCGCTCGCATCAACCTCGCACGGTCGGGTCATCGTCGATCATCAGTGCGGCTGTATTGTGTTCCGTGGCGCCACGGGCAAGCTTAACTTTCAAGTGCAGGTTGTTACGCGAGTCTGCGTGATGCAGCGCCTCCTCAACCGTGATCTTGCCAGCCTGATACAGGGAGAGCAACGATGCGTCGAAAGTACACATGCCCTGGTCACCGCTTTGCTCCATGGCCTCACGAATCTTATTGACTTCGCCTTTAAGAATAAGATCAGCGATATAGGGCGAGTTGAGCATGACTTCTACCGCCGGTGCCCGGCGACCATCAACACCATTCACAAGGCGTTGTGAAATGATGGCGCGCAGATTGAGAGACAGGTCTTCGAGTAGTTGGCGGCGGGCGGTATCGGGGAAGAAGTTCAGTATCCGCTCCAATGCCTGATAGGAATTGCTAGCGTGCAGCGTCGAGAGGCACAGATGGCCGGTTTCGGCGTAGGCAATGGCCTGCTGCATGGTGTCACGATCACGGATCTCGCCGATCAGGATCACATCCGGCGCCTCGCGCATGGCGTTCTTGAGGGCATTGGCGTAGCTCAGGGTGTCGATGCCGACCTCGCGCTGATCGACGACACATTTTTCATGATGGTGCATGAACTCGATTGGATCCTCGATGGTGAGAATATGGCCGGGTATGGTGTGGTTGCGGTGACTGATCATGGCCGCCAGGGTGGTGGATTTTCCCGAGCCTGTGGCGCCCACGACCAGAATCAGGCCGCGTGCGAGGGTGACGAGGCGGTTCAGGGTCTCCGGCAGATTCAGTTCAGCAACCTTCGGGAGGGTGGATTTTATATAACGCACCACCATGCTGACCTCGCCGCGCTGTCGGTAGACGTTGACCCTGAATCGGCCAGTCGCCGGCACGGAGACTGAAAAATTCATTTCGAGATTGGCCTCGAACTCCTTGACCTGTTCATCGCGCATCAGGCTGTAGGCAAGTTGCTTGACGGTGCCGGGAGGCAGTGGCTGGTTGCCAATGGGGCCAACTTTGCCCTCGATCTTGATGGTGACGGGCGCCCCTGTGCTGAAGAACAGGTCGGAGGCATGTTTGTCGGCCATGAGTTGCAGATAGGGCGTGATATCCATGAGGGTATTCCTGTGCTATTCAAGTCTGTAGACCCCGGCGAGCGAAATATCGCGCGCGGGTCCGTTGCAGGGCGTTGTCCGTCAGGGGTGTCATGCCGTCTTTTCTGACCTGCGAGAGTAGGGTTTCTATGTCGCCGCGCTTATCGATGGGGTCCTTGACGGTGGGCGTCACTTTCAAAAGTTCATAGCTGTCCAGCACATGCAGCCCCCCGACCTTGATCTGGCCATCAGGCAGATGAATGGCCACCTTGGCGCCAAGCGGCATGACGCGGGGTGATGATGTGCTCAATGGGTCAGCCAATTGCACTGAAGCTGAATCTGGACTCATTGAACAGTGTGAGGCAGGCATCGACTACGGCGGGATCGAGGCTGGTGCCGCGTGTCCTGGTCACTTCAGTCAGCGCCTTTTCGATGCCCAGTGAAGGGCGATACGGGCGATGAACGCTCATCGCCTCGACCACATCGGCTACACCAATGATACGCGCTTCCAGGATGATGTCATTCCCTCGCAGTCCGGCGGGATAGCCCGTGCCGTCCATGCGTTCATGATGTTGCAGGATCATGTCCGCGATGGGCCACGGGAAGTCGGTATCGGCAATGATCTCATGACCTACCGTGGGGTGGGTCTTGATAAGCATGAACTCCTCGGAGGTCAACTTGCCGGGGCGGTTCAATATCTCGAACGGGATATAGATTTTGCCGATGTCATGAATCAGCGCGCCCAGGTGAATGCCCTTGATCTGATGATCGCTCAGGCCCATCTCGCGGCCGATGGCGCTGGATAGTTCCGCCACGCGTTGCTGATGGCCGGCGGTGTAGGGGTCACGTTTTTCCAGGGTTCTGACCAGCGCGAGCACGGTGTTGCGCAGGGATTGTGCCAATTGTTCAGCGTGGCGGGCCTGCATGATCTCCATGTTATGCCGTTCGGTGATGTCTCGCGCCATTCCAATGGCGTGCCAGCGTCCCTGGATATTGACGGCCGAAACCGAGTGTTCGGCAACAATGGTGCTTCCATCCTTCCTCCGGCCAGCAAGCTGGGCGATCTTGCCGATCATGGGTCCCTTGCCGGTATTCTTGAACTCTGACTGCCCATGCCTGAACAGCGACAGTTGCTCTGCATCGACAAGCAGTTCATGTAGCGGTTTCCCCAGAATCTCTGAGGCTGTATAACCATACATCTTTTCCGCCGCCGGATTCCAGAACTGGATCAGTCCTTCATCATCGAGCACAATGATGGCATCCTGTGCGAAGTCGGATATGATCTGCAGCTTTTCCTGGTTTTCCTTGAGTGCTGCCAAGGTTTGCTTCTGGCTAGTCACATCATGCAGGATCTGGACGACCTGCATGAACCTGCCCTGCGTGTCCTGCATCACAAACGCGCGGGACTGAAATGTCCGGCCATCCTCCAGCACGATCTCATCGCATTCGGCGCCTTTGGCGGTCGAGATGTTATCAATGATCTCACAACCCTTGCTTGGGCCGTCCATCTTCGGGAAGACTTCCCAGTAGGGCCTGCCCAGGGCGGTCTTGATTGGCATGCCTGCCAGCTCGGCATAGGCTTGGTTGATGCGCGTCAGCCGGAACTCGGCATCATGAACGAAGATCGGATCGCGCACGGCATCGAACACCGCCCGCCATGCTAGGAAGGCGTGTTCGAGCTGTTGCTGATTGAGGTTGGACAGCTGCAACAGCTGCAGCAGGTCTGGATCTTCAGCGTGCTGTTCAAAAAAGGCGTGGACGCCAGCCATCAGGGTGCGTATCTCGGTACCCGGTGATCCGGCGTCAACCGCTGTGGCCGGCGGCTGGATGATGTCTTCGTTCAGAGCGCGGACCGTGGTTTCCGCTTTCATAGTGTTTGCTTTCCTGTGGGAGATCAGTCTATGGATATCGGCCCTGCGCCATGAATTGTTAAATGGTAACTATTCGGCACCATTGGTCTCCCCCTTTGAAAAAGGGGGATCAAGGGGGATTTTATTCATCCGGCATCCATAACCCCCTGACATTATCGCTATTGTTGGGAGGAAATCCCCCCTTTTCAAAGGGGTGGCTCGATGTCAGGGGTATACTGAATAGTTACGGAAAAAGATGATGAGGGACGCCGCCATTGCTGGCGTGATGTGGCTTCGAGACACATATCGCGCCCAAAATGAATGCTGCGCAACGTACCGGATTGCTGCAACGGTGAAACGGCAGTTGGGCGAAAAGACAGCTTACAGCTCTATCTGCTTTCCATTAACAAGAGCGGCGTCGATCTTGTTGCTCAGCAGTTTTATCCGGTTGGTGATCGACTGGGCATAATCATCCTTGTGGGATTTGCTCAGCAACAGCTCGTGGGCGATGTTCAGCGCCGCCATCACGGCCACGCGATCCGCGCCGATTACCTTGCCGGTATCGCGTATTTCTTTCATTTTATCGTTCAAATAGCGCGCCGAGGCGAGCAGTTCGTCACGCTCGTCCTCCGGGCATGCGACGCGATATTCTTTATCCAGTACGCGAACGGCTACCGCCACCACGTCCTCGCTCATGCGTCATACTCCATGGACTTGAAGCGCATGATCATGGATTCCACCCGCGTGCTGGCCAGTTCGGTTTTTTTTGCCAGTTCGGCGCGTTCTGCGGCCAACTTGGCGTTCTGGCTGCGCAGCAGGGTGTTTTCTTCTTTCAAGCGCTCGCATACCTGAATCAGCTCATCAATACGAAATTCGAGGCTGCGCAGATCCTGCTCAATGGCACGGGTTGGGTTGTCGGATTTCACGGGTTTCATGGTCGTTAATAGTAGAACGGCTATTTAACAGGGTCAAGGCAGGTGTTTCGATACTGCCGGTACGATGATAGCATAGCGTATAACAATACGGAGCCATCTCATGCCTGCTGATACCCAACCCACCGATTTCGATCACATCAATGAAGTGCTGCATCGCGTCGGATCCTCGGTCGATGCGGCCGAATGCCATGGCCTGCTCAGCGGCTTGCTGTGCGCCCAGGACACGGTGGACAGCGCCGCATGGATATCCTATGTATTGGGCGGTACCCCGGATACGGAGGCCGCCCTGACGGAAGAAGGGAGGTCTCTGCTGAGCGCGCTGCTTGGGCGGGTGCTCGATCAACTGAACGACACTGACTATGGTTTTGAGCCATTATTGCCTGACGACGATCAACCCCTCGCCATGCGCACCGCCGCGCTGGCCGAGTGGTGCCAGAGTTTTCTGCTCGGGCTGAGCATGGGCGGCCTCAAAAACCTGGAGCAGATACCCGAAGCCAGCGCGGAGATCATCAGGGACATGACCGAGATCACCCACATCGACACCGATGACAGCGACGCCTCCGCCGAAGACGAAGACGCCTTTATCGAAATCGTTGAATACGTCCGCATGGGCGTGTTGTTGATCCGCGAAGAACTGCGCGCCATAAAGCAGCCGCGCCCAGATGATGTAATCGTACATTAAGGGAATGCTGCCCCATGAATACCAAAGAATTCGCACAACGCCGCACACGCCTGATGCGCAAAATAGGCCATGGCGGGGTTGCCATACTGCCCGCCGCGCCCCATGCGCTGCGCAACCGCGACAGCGAATATCCGTATCGTCCCGACAGTGATTTTTATTACCTGACGGGCTTTGCCGAGCCGGAGGCGATTGCGGTGCTGGCGCCGGGACGCAAAGAAGGCGAATACATCCTGTTTTGCCGGGAGCGTGACCCGAAGATGGAAATATGGACCGGTTCCCGTGCGGGCCAGGAGGGCGCGCGCGCGCGGTATGGCGCGGATGAATCCTTTCCCATCGGCGATATCGACAAGGTGCTGCCCGGCCTGCTGGAAAACCGGCGGCGGGTCTTTTATGCGATGGGTCAACGGCAAGCCTTCGATCAACAGGTGATGGCATGGGTGAACCAGGTGCGCCATAAGACGCGCACCGGCGTGCAAGCCCCGGCGGAATTTATCGCGCTTGAACAACCGCTGCATGAGATGCGCCTGTTCAAGAGCAAGGCCGAGATTGCCGCTATGCGTTACGCGGCCAAGGTATCGTCAGCAGCCCACCGCCGCGCCATGCAGACCTGCCGTGCGGGCATGATGGAGTACCAGGTCGAGGCCGAACTGCTGCATGAATTTGTGCGGGAGGGTTGCCGTTTTCCTGCCTATAACTCCATCGTGGGCGGCGGCGGCAATGCCTGTACGCTGCACTATACCGATAACAATGCCAGCCTCAACGATGGCGATCTGCTGCTGATCGACGCGGGCGCCGAATTCGACTGCTACGCTGCCGACATCACGCGCACCTTTCCGGTCAATGGCCGTTTCAGCGCCGAGCAAAAGGCGGTCTACGAAATTGTGCTGGCTGCCCAGCTCGCCGCCATCGACAAGGTGCGCCCCGGCAACCGCTGGAACGAACCGCATGAGGCCGCAGTGCGCGTGCTGACCGAAGGACTGGTGGCGCTGGGCCTGCTCAAAGGCAAACCCAGGCAGCTCATCAAGGACGAAGCCCATCGAAAATTTTACATGCACCGCACCGGCCACTGGTTGGGCATGGATGTGCATGACGTAGGTGAATACAAGGTGGGCGGAAACTGGCGCACGCTGGAAGCGGGCATGGTGCTGACTGTCGAGCCGGGCCTGTACATCCCGGCAGGAAGCAAGGGCGTGCCGAAAAAATGGTGGAACATCGGTATCCGCATCGAGGATGACGTGCTGGTGACGAAGGACGGACATGAAGTGCTCACCACCGCCGCGCCCAAGACAGTCGCGGACATTGAGGCCCTCATGGCTCAACCACCGGGCTGATCATCATGTTCGCACCCATAGATTACGACATCCTGATCATCGGCGGCGGCATGGTGGGCGCGAGCCTTGCATGCGCGCTGGGCAACACCGCATTGCGCATCGGCATCATTGAGGCCGTGCCGTTTAACGCATCCGCGCAGGCGCAGCCCAGCTACGATGACCGTACCCTGGCGCTCGCCTACGGATCACGGCGCATCTTCGAGGGCATGGGTCTGTGGCCTGCGTTGGTCGGCGCTACCACCCCCATCAAAAAGATCCATGTCTCCGACCGTGGCCATTTCGGTGTCACGCACATCGATTGTGCCGATGAAGGTGTCGAGGCGCTGGGTTATGTCGTGGTGAGTCGAACGCTCGGCCAAACGCTCATGCAAGCGCTCCACGCCCTCCCTCATGTCGACTTGATCTGCCCGGCTCAACTGACCAACATCACCACCAGCACTGATCACGCACAGGTGATCGTGGATCAAAACGGCGAGCAGCGTACCCTCACCGCGCGCCTGGTCGTGGCGGCGGACGGCGGAAAATCGGCGGTGCGTGAACAGCTCAAGATTCCCACCCGCACCTGGGATTACCACCAGACCGCCATCATCACCAACATCACGCCGCAGCACCCGCACAACAACATCGCCTACGAGCGCTTCACCTCCACCGGCCCCATCGCCATGCTACCGATGAGCGACAACCGCTGCGCCGTGGTGTGGACGGTCGCCAGCAACCAGGCAGACGCCGTCATGAGGCTGACCGACGAGGCATTCCTCGCAGGATTGCAAAATGCCTTCGGCCACCGCCTGGGCAGATTGCAAAAAACCGGCATGCGCCACGCCTACCCGCTGGTGTTGACCCGCGCGCTCGAACACGTGCGCCCGCACCTTGCTGTGATCGGCAATGCCGCCCACACCCTGCACCCCATCGCCGGCCAAGGCTTCAATCTCGGCCTGCGCGACGCCGCCGCGCTTGCCCAGGTCATTGTCGAGGCGCAGCGCGCCGGTCACGACATTGGCAGCCTCGACGTACTCAACCATTACGCCGCCTGGCGCCGCGCCGACCAGATACGCGCCATTGCCTTCACCGACAGCCTGGTGCGCGTCTTCACCAACCCGCTTGCACCGTTCGCGCTGGGGCGTAACCTCGGATTGCTGGCGGTGGACCTACTGCCGCCGCTGAAACATCTGCTGGCGCGCCAGACCATGGGGCTGGTGGGCAAGCTGCCGAGATTGGCGAGAGGGTTGGGGTTGTGAGTGCCGCCGCGCCCAATAGGCTCTAATTCAAACTCTATCTGATGTTAGCGGCCAAACCAAGACAACCGGAAACACCAAGAGTAAAATACCTTAATCACAGCCAAAGGAGTATTCACCATGTCCGCGTTACTAGTCGAGCTAGAGAAGCAAGCATGTTCGCTTTTGCCTGAAGAGCGAGCACATCTTGCTGAGGTTCTTCTTGAGTCACTACATGACTCCCCATTATCCGAAATCGAAACAGAGTGGGAACGAGAAATTGAGAAGCGTGTCGCCGCTTTCGACAGGGGGGAACTACAGACCTATTCGGCAGAGGATGTGTTTGCTGAAGCAAGGCGCATGACCCGGTGAAGTGAGCACGTTTTGTCGCAGAAGCTCGCGAAGAATTTCTTGCTGAGGTCGTTTATTACAACGAAGCACAACCGGGCTTGGGAGACCGCTTTACCAAAGCCGTCGAAGAAGCAACTGCCCGAGCGTTGACCTTCCCGTTATCAGGGACACCATCAGCTTCAAATACGAGGCGCGTTTTTCTCAAAGGGTTTCCTTTCTCGCTTTTCTACCGGCAAGAGGGCGAAGGCATAGTCGTTTTTGCAGCTTCACATAATTCCCGTAAACCCCGTTACTGGGTCGGTCGTACCCGTGGCCGCTAACCCGGCGCTCAAGCGGACGGCTGCGCCGCCGCTTAGCTTTGCGTTATGCATGTCTAATGGGAAGCTGAGATCCACGAAAAACACGAAAGGCGCGAAAACCGTTTACTTAAACCCAGATTGTCCCACGCCCCAAAACCGTTCGCTTAATGTAGGTTGGGTCAAGCGAAGCGGACCCAACACTGTCTGAAGCGATGATTTTGTTGGGTCCGGAGCTTGCGCTCCTTGACCACAACCTACACATGCTGAAGCCCGACCTACAGTACCGCTTATAGCTCGACCAGCTCACTACGAACGGCGGTGTGTAGTCTACCTCGCTATTCAGCACGCTCCTGACATCAAGTTCCCCCCTTTGAAAAAAGGGGGGGGCAGGGGGGATTCAATTTGTTTCGCGTGAAGGTAAAAGCCACGCCCGCAATCAAACCCTGAACTGTCTCACCAAAGACTGCAACTGCGCCGCCGCCGCAGTCTGATTGCCGATCTGGCTGATGTTGACGATATTGCGGTTGATCTCCTCGCTCACCGCGCTTTGCTCTTCCGCCGCGCTGGTGATCTGCGTGTTCATGTCGGTGATATTGGCCACGGCGCGGGTGATCGACTCCAGCGATTCGCCGGCCTGGGCCGCCTGTTTCACGGCGTCCTGGGCCTGGCTGCGGCCCTGTACCATTACCTTCGCCGCCTCGCTGGCGCCCGATTGCAGACGCTGAATCATTTGCTGGATCTCCTGGGTGGACTGCTGGGTGCGGCTGGCGAGAGTGCGCACCTCATCGGCCACCACGGCGAATCCCCGCCCCTGCTCACCGGCGCGCGCGGCCTCGATAGCGGCATTTAATGCCAGAAGATTGGTCTGCTCGGCGATGCTCTTGATGACATCCACCACCGTGCCGATACTGCCGCTCTCCGCCTCCAGCTTTTGAATCACCTGGGCGGCCCTTTCCACCTCGGCGGCCAGTGCGTCAATGGCGTCGATGTTGTCACCCACCACCCGCTTACCCTTTTGCGCCTCTGCATCCGCATTGCGCGCCGCGCTTGCCGCCTGCCCGGCATTGCGCGCCACATCGTGCACCGTGGCGGACATCTCGTTCATGGCGGTGGCAACCTGATCGATTTCCAATTGCTGCTGCCGGGTGCCCTGGGTCACCGCCGTGAGCTGTTCGGCGGCAGCGGCGAGCTGGGCAGCAGGATCCGTGATCCGTCCCATTGCCGTGCGCAGCCGCGCCTGCAACATCGTGATCGCCAGTTGTAACCGCCCCGCTTCGTGCGTATTCCCGATATAGATGTGTTGCATCAGGCGATTGTCGACCACCGCCCGCGCATCGGCCTGAGCCGCGAGCAGGGGGGCGATGGCAAAGCGGCTGGCGCCCAGCGCAACACCCGCCGCCATCAGCCATGCCAGCGCGCTGGCCCAGAGCGGGACATCGCCGACGAATGCGGTGAACGCGAACAGCGCCCCCAGGATGACCAGAAAACCCACGCCAAGCCGCGTGGCGATGCTGCTCTTGATCCCGACGGTCTTGGGTATCTTGCCGGCGTTGATCTGCCGGTAGAGGGCCTCGGCGCGTTCGATCCGTTGCCGGGTGGCCATGGTGCGCACCGACTGATAGCCGACGATGCGTTCCCCCTCATAGAGTGGCGTGACATAGGCATCGACCCAGTAGTGGTCGCCGTTCTTGCAGCGGTTCTTGACGATGCCCATCCAGGGCTTGCCCGCCTTGAGGGTGCTCCACAAATCGGCGAAGGCGGCTGGCGGCATGTCGGGATGACGGACGATATTGTGGCTTTTGCCGATCAATTCTTCCTTGCTGTAGCCGCTGATGTCGATGAAGTGCCGGTTCGTAGAAGTGATAATGCCCTTTAGGTCGGTCGTGCTGATCAGCGTTGTATCATCACGCAACATCACTTCCCGGCCAGTGACAGGCAAATTGATTTTCATTTATTCCTCCTGAATGTAAAAGACACGCCCACAAATCAGACCCTGAACTGCCCCACCAGCGTCTGCAACTGTGCCGCCAGCCGCGCCAGTTCCTCGCTGGCGGAGGAAGTCTGCCGCGCGCCGGCGGCGGTCTGGCTGCCGACCTGACTGATGGTGACGATGTTGCGGTTGATCTCCTCGCTCACCGCGCTTTGCTCTTCCGCCGCGCTGGCGATCTGAGTGTTCATGTCGGTGATATTGGCCACGGCGCGGGTGATCGACTCCAGCGATTCGCCGGCCTGGGCCGCCTGTTTCACGGCGTCCTGGGCCTGGCTGCGGCCCTGTACCATCACCTTCACCGCCTCGCTGGCGCCCGCTTGCAGGCGCTGGATCATTTGCTGGATCTCCTGGGTGGACTGCTGGGTGCGGCTGGCGAGAGTGCGCACCTCGTCGGCCACCACGGCGAATCCCCGCCCCTGCTCACCGGCGCGCGCGGCCTCGATAGCGGCATTCAATGCCAGAAGATTGGTCTGCTCGGCGATGCTCTTGATGACATCCACCACCGTGCCGATACTGCCGCTCTCGGCCTCCAGTTTTTGAATCACCTGGGCGGCCCTTTCCACCTCGGCGGCCAGCGCGTCAATGGCGTCGATGTTGTCACCCACCACCCGTTTACCCTTTTGTGCCTCTGCATCCGCATTGCGCGCCGCGCTTGCCGCCTGCTCCGCATTGCGTGCCACATCCTGCACCGTGGCGGACATTTCGTTCATGGCGGTGGCGACCTGATCGGTTTCTGATTGCTGCTGGGCGATGCCATGGCTGGTCTGCATGCTCACTGCCGAAAGCTCCTCTGCCGCAGCGGCCAACTGGGATGTGGAGCCAGACACTTCTCCGATAGTATTCTTGAACCGGTCCGCCATGTGATTCAAGGCATTCGCCACGCGCCCCAGTTCATCGGTGCCTGCGTGGCTGACCCTGACACTCAAATCACCTTCCGCCAGACGACCCGCCACCTGCTCCATCTCGGCCACGGCACGGCTGATGCTGCGCATGATAAGAAAGGCCAGAAATATCGCCGCGACAATGGATGCCAATAGCATGAGTATGCTGGTATTGCGGGCCTGGGTATAATTGGCCTGGGCCTCGTCGAATTTCTCCTTGGCCACCTCGATCTGTATATTGACCAGTTGGGTCAAGTCGTCACGGATAGCGGGCCAGGCAGGCTCTATCACCTGATCCAGGACTCTTTTGGCGTCCTCCATATTGCCGGCGCGTAATGCGGCGAGTGCCGGCTGTGTTCCTGTCTCCCGGTACTGGCGGTATGCTGCCTCCCATTTTTCAGTAAGAATCTTTTCTTCAGGGGTGGACTCCGTCGCCTTGTATTTTTCCCAGTGATCGAGGATTTGAGGGATATTTTTTTCTATCGTGCCAATGCTGTCCCGCACCACCTCCGGCGTGGGATTTTCCAGCGCTTTATAAATCCTGACACGGCTGCTCATCAGGTACTGCATTACATGTGTCAACTCCCCTAAAGCTACTGTCCGGTCGGCATAGACGGTTTGTAAATTCGCATTTGATCTATTGACGGCATTCAGCCCTGTCAGGCCGATAACAACCATCAACACTGCCATGAATCCCACCAAAGCCGTCAAACGCGCCTTGATGGTCATTTTTTCCAGAAAACCCATAAATACCCCCGTGAGGTCTCGCTAAAGCATTGGCACAACCCTTGTGCCGGCATCGTGTTTGAGCTATCGGCATCGAATGGGGATTCTTGAGACTCATCGGACATCTTTGTTACCTGCTCTTGATTTTCTGGACGTATCGTTTCACAGTGTTTCATGTCTGGAACAATCATATGGGTTTCCGGTCAAATTCTACCGGGCAAGACACGATTCCGGCGCAGCGTCAAAAAATGGTAACGGGCTGGTAACTATTCAGCACACCCCTGCCCCCCTTTGGAAAGGGGGGCAGGGGGGATTTGCTCCGCCCGGCAATATGGATACGAGCAATGGCTTGTCAGGGTATGGAAGCTGCGGGTTTAGGCCGATGTATATATTGAGCAAGACGCCCCGCGACCTCCAGGACTTGGCCCGCGTTTTGCTTGAAATAAGACAAGGGAATGGTGCCCGCGCTTAAATGAGCCTGCGGGTAACCTGCGCGTCAGGCGGCATATCGCAACGAGGTGATCAGTATGAATATTTTCAACAGCTACATATCGCGCTACGAAGAAAGCAAGCAGGAGGAGATGTCCTTGCAGGAGTATCTGGAACTCTGCAAGAAAGAACCTTCTACCTACGCCAGCGCGGCAGAGCGGATGTTGATGGCCATAGGCGAACCGGAAACGCTGGACACCCAGACCGACCCGCGCCTGAGCCGGCTCTTTTCCAACAAGGTGATCAAGATCTACCCGGCCTTCCGCGAATTTTACGGCATGGAGGAAACCATCGAGCAGATCGTCTCCTACTTCCGCCATGCGGCCCAGGGGCTGGAAGAAAGAAAGCAGATCATCTACCTGCTCGGCCCACCCGGCGGCGGAAAGTCGTCGCTGGCCGAAAAGCTCAAGTCGCTGATGGAGAAGATGCCGTTCTACGCCATCAAGGACTCGCCCGTCAACGAATCGCCGCTGGGTCTGTTTTCGCCGATGGAAGATGGCCAGATCCTTGAGGAAGACTACGGCATCCCACGCCGTTACCTACCCGGCATCATGTCGCCGTGGGCGGTGAAGCGCTTGCACGAATTCAATGGCGACATCACCAAGTTCAGGGTGGTGAAGCTGCATCCCTCGGTGCTGGAGCAGACCGGCATTGCCAAAACCGAGCCCGGCGACGAGAACAATCAGGATATCTCCTCGCTGGTCGGCAAGGTGGACATCCGCAAGCTGGAGCAGTATTCCCAGGACGACCCGGACGCCTACAGCTATTCCGGCGGCCTGTGCCTGGCCAACCAGGGGCTGCTGGAATTCGTCGAGATGTTCAAGGCGCCGATCAAGGTGCTTCACCCCTTGCTCACGGCCACCCAGGAAGGCAACTATAAGGGCACGGAAGGCTTTGCCGCGATCCCCTTCAATGGCATCGTGCTCGCACACTCCAACGAGTCCGAGTGGACATCGTTCAAGAACAACAAAAATAACGAGGCATTCCTCGACCGCATCTATATCGTCAAGGTGCCGTATTGCCTGCGCGTCTCCGACGAGGTAAAGATTTACCAGAAGCTGCTCAAGAACAGCTCGCTGTCGCAGGCCCCCTGCGCGCCGGGCACGCTGGAGATGATGGCGCAGTTCGCGGTGCTGTCGCGCCTCAAGGAACCGGAGAATTCGAACATCTATTCCAAAATGCGCGTCTACGACGGCGAGAATCTGAAGGATGTCGACCCCAAGGCCAAGTCCTATCAGGAATACCGCGATTACGCCGGGGTGGACGAGGGCATGAACGGTTTGTCGACGCGCTTTGCGTTCAAGATCCTTTCCCGCGTGTTCAATCACGACACCGTCGAAGTCGCGGCCAATCCGGTGCATCTGCTGTATATCATCGAGCAGCAGATCGAACAGGAGCAATTCCCGCCCGATATCATGGAACGCTATCTTGCGCACCTCAAAGGGTATCTCGCACCGCGTTACGCCGAATTCATCGGCAAGGAGATACAGACGGCGTACCTGGAGTCGTACTCCGAGTTTGGCCAGAACATCTTCGACCGCTATGTCACGTATGCGGATTACTGGATCCAGGATGCGGAATACCGTGACCAGGATACCGGCGAGATCTTCGACCGGGCCGCGCTGAACGGCGAGCTGGAAAAAATCGAAAAACCTGCGGGCATCAGCAATCCCAAGGATTTCCGCAACGAGATCGTCAATTTCACACTGCGCGCGCGTGCCGCGCTCGGCGGCAAGAACCCGGCGTGGACCAGCTACGAAAAGTTGCGCGTAGTGATCGAGAAAAAGATGTTCTCCAGCACGGAAGACCTGCTGCCGGTGATCTCCTTCAACGCCAAGTCCTCCACCGAGGACAAGAAGAAACACGAGGACTTCGTGGCGCGCATGGTGCATAAGGGCTATACGTCAAAACAGGTACGGCTGCTGTGTGAATGGCATCTGCGCACCCGCAAGTCGTCGTGATGTGTGGCCAAAAGATGCAAATGTAGGTTGGGTCAAGGAGCGCTAGCTCCGGACCCAACAAATCGCGGCTGGGGCAATGTTGGGTCCGCTTCGCTTGACCCAACCTACGCGCGGCATGGCCTCAAGTTAACGGTATCAGGAGCCGATCCGTGGCGCAATTTATCGACAGACGATTGAACGGCAAGAACAAGAGCGCGGTCAATCGCCAGAAATTTATCCGGCGCTTCAAGGGTCAGATAAAAAAGGCGGTGGGTGATGCCATGTCTGGCCGTTCCATCACCGACCTGGAGCGTGGCGAGAAGATCAACATTCCAGCCCGGGATATCTCGGAGCCGGTGTTCGGCCATGGCCCCGGCGGCAAACGCGAGGGAGTCCATCCCGGCAACAGCGATTTCGTCACAGGCGATCGTGTATCCCGCCCCTCCGGTGGGGGAGGTGGCGGCAAAGGCAAGGCCAGTAACAGCGGCGAGGGTGAGGACGAATTCAGCTTCGAGCTGTCGCGCGAGGAATTTCTCGACCTGTTTTTCGAAGACCTTGAATTGCCCGATCTGATCAAGACGCAACTCGCCAAGCAGGTGCAGTATAAATCGGTGCGCGCCGGCTATACCTCCGACGGTGTGCCCAGTAACTTGAATGTGGTGCGCTCGATGAAGAGTTCGCTGAGCCGGCGCATCGCCACACGCAATCCGTACGCCCGTCGTCTGCGCGAGGCCGAGCAGGAGCTGGAACTGCTGTTGGCCACGGAGGGCGAGGCTGGCGCGCGGGTCATAGCGCTGCAAGAGGAGATCCGCCAGCTCAAGGCCAAGATCCGCGCGATTCCGTTTATCGACACCTTCGACCTGAAATACAACAACCGCGTCAAGCAACCGCAACCCACGACGCAGGCGGTGATGTTTTGCCTGATGGACGTGTCCGGCTCGATGGACGAAGGCAAAAAGGACATGGCCAAGCGCTTCTTCACGCTGCTATATCTATTCCTGACACGCAGCTATGAGCGGATCGAGCTGGTGTTCATCCGCCATCACACCGTCGCCAAGGAAGTCGACGAACAGGAGTTTTTCTATTCGCGCGAGACCGGCGGCACGGTGGTGTCGAGCGCGTTGGAAATGATGCATGACATCATCAGGGAGCGCTATCCTTCGTCAGAGTGGAACATCTACGGCGCGCAGGCCTCCGACGGCGATAACTGGACCGACGATTCACCGATCTGCCGCGACATCCTGATCAACGCCATCATG
>JACPOZ010000018.1 GCA_016191235.1 Gammaproteobacteria bacterium | reverse complement strand
CCATCTTCGGCAGATCCCCGCTGAGTCCCATGGCATGACGCACGATCAGGTTCTTGACGGGCGTGGCGGCGTTGGTGAGATTCAATCCTGCGTTGCGCAGCAGTCGCAACGGTGCCAGGTTGTTGCCAAACAGGCGCTTGAAACCGTCCATCGCCGCCATCATGGCGAGGTTGTCGCCTTTGCGGCAGCGCTCATAGCGGCGCAGTGTGACGGGGGAGCTGATGTCTTTGCCGGCACGGTGCGCGTCAAGTATCACCTCGGCAAGCGTGGCGGCGTCGAGCAGGCCGAGATTGACGCCTTGGCCTGCGAGCGGGTGGATGGTGTGCGCGGCGTCACCGACCAAGGCCAGGCGCGGGGCGGTATAGGCCGTGGCGTGTTGCAGACGCAACGGAAATGCGGCGCGCGGGCCAGGGCTTGCGATCATTCGCCCCAATTTGCTGGCAAAGGCCTGTTCCAGCTCGGCCAGGAATTGCGCCTCGGGCATGGCCAGCAACGCATCGGCCTGCTCCGGCGCGGTGGACCAGACTATGGAGCAGCGGCCATCGCACAGCGGCAGAAAGGCCAATGGGCCGGTGGGAAGGAAGCGCTGCCATGCGGTCTCGCAGTGTGAAAGCTCGGTCTTGATGGTGGTCACCAGCGCCTTCTGCGCGTAGGTCCAGCCGCGCGTGGCAATCCCCGCCATCTCCCGCACCTTCGATTCCGCACCGTCCGCTCCAACCAACAACCGCGCCTTGATATTGCGGCCATCGTCAAGTTGTAGACACACACTTTCAGGCCCAGCGGTAAACGCCGTCAAGCTCGACGGATTGATCAGCTCGACAGTATCGAAGTCGCGCATTCGCTCCAAGAGCGCAAGTTGAATGACGCGGTTTTCGATGATGTGACCGAGGGTGTCTTCGCCGATTTCGGCGCTATCGAAGTGGATCTCGCCTTCTATTCCGAAGGGGCCACCCGCATCCCATACGTGCATTTCACGGAACGGGCTGACGCGGCGCGCGGCCATGCCATGCCATGCACCCAGCGTGGTGAAGATGCGCTGCGAGGCGCGCGTGATGGCGGAGACGCGCAGATCGAAATCGTCTTGAGGACTGATGTCGCGTGGCAACGGCTGCGCCTCAAGCACTGCCACGCGCAAGCCGCTCGACCCCAGCGCGCAGGCCAGCGTGGCGCCCACCATGCCGGCACCGGTGATGACGACATCATAGTCGATCATTGCGCCAGTCATCGTATACCAAGCTGCTCTATCACCGCCGCCAACCGTTCGAGACGCTGCACCGGGCTGTTGATCTGAAGCAGATATTGCTTTTGCGCAAGGCCCAGGGGCAACAGCTCCGCCAATCGGCAACCCACCCAGCCAGCGTCAGCGTATTTCTTGGGGATGGCGGTATAGTGGTGGCCGATCTGCTCGATCATCTGGCGCAGCAGATCCACCAGCGGCAGGTATTCCGCTGGAATATCCGCTTCCGGTTCGTTGGGGATCAACTCCACTTCGGCGACGGTGAGCTGGTTGGGCTGAACTTTCTCGGAAAGGATACGGAAGCGCTGCTGGCCGCATCCGGTAATGGCGAGCAGGCCGTCGTGGCCCATGTGCCAATAGGTAATCATCGCCAGCGTGCCGATATCGTAGGTCGTGGCGGCGCGCCCTACCTCGTTGCCGCTGCGGATCAAACATACCCCGAAGCCACTACTCTGCCGAAGGCAGGCACTGACCATATCCAGATAACGCGGCTCGAAGATACGCAGCGGCAGTGGACCGCCTGGATAGAGCACGGTGTGCAGCGGAAACAGCGGGATGCGTAATTCATCAGTCATAGGCTTCCTCCCCCCAGCGCGGAATCAGCGTGTGCTCGATATTGAGGTGATCCATAATGCGCGCCACCACAAAATCCACCAGGTCTTCAGCGCGTTGCGGACGATAATAAAACCCGGGATTGGCGGGCATAATTGTAACCCCGAGCCGTGCCAGACCCAGCATGTTTTCCAGGTGTATGACGGAAAGCGGCATTTCGCGCGGCACCAGGATCAGCTTGCGCTGTTCCTTGATCATCACATCGGCGGCGCGTTCCAGCAGATTATTGCTGGCGCCATGGGCGATGGCCGACAGCGTGCCACTGGTACAGGGACACACCACCATCGCCTGCGGTGCGCTGGTGCCGCTGGCCACCGGAGCGGTCCACTGATCCTTGCCAAAGACGCGCAACTGGCCGGGCTTTGCCGCAAAATGCGCGGACAACACTTCCTGCATCTCGCCAGGCCGCCCTGGCAGCTTCAGATCCGTCTCCATGGAGATCACCACCTGCCCCGGCGCCGATACCATCAGGTACACCTGCCGGTCGGCCCGCAACAGGCACTCCAGCAGGCGCAGCCCGTAGGCCGCACCGGAGGCGCCGGTCATCGCCAGGGCTATCGCATTACGGCTCATCGGGCTTCCAATGCCTCAATCAATTTGGTGTGTATCCCACCGAAACCGCCATTGCTCATGATCAGTACATGATCGCCCGGCCGCGCCAACCGCGCCACATGCGCCACGATGGCGGGCACGCTGTCGAACACTGCGGCACGCGGGCCGATGTTTGCTGCAACCGCCGCCACATCCCAACCGATGTCGGCGGGCTGATACAGAATCACTTCATCGGCCAGCGCCAGCGACGGGGCGAGCGTCTGTTGATGCACGCCCATGCGCATGGTGTTGGAGCGCGGCTCCAGCACGGCGATGATGCGCGCCGCACCCACCCGTTTGCGCAGGCCTTCCAGCGTGGTGGCAATCGCTGTGGGGTGATGCGCGAAGTCATCGTATACCGTCACGCCATCCACTACCGCACGCTGCTCCATGCGGCGCTTCACCCCGCGAAATTCCGCCAGCGCCGCCACCGCATACTGCGGCATCACGCCAGCATGGCGCGCTGCGGCGATGGCCGCCAGGGCATTATGCACATTATGCCGTCCGAGCAGCGGCCAGACGACTCGTCCGACGTGATCATCACCCCAATATACATCAAACTCGCCACCGTCCGCCGCCTCGTTGCGGGCGCTCCAGCCCGGTGTGTCTTCAGTTTCATCACCGAAATATTCCACAGGCGTCCAGCACCCATGTTCCAGCACATCGGCCAGATTGTCATCCTGAGCAGGGGCAATGATCAGCCCATTGCCCGGCACGATGCGCACCAGGTGGTGAAATTGCCGTTTGATCGCCGCAAGATCAGGGAAAATATCGGCGTGATCAAACTCCAGATTGTTCATGATCAAGGTACACGGACGGTAGTGGACGAACTTTGAACGCTTGTCGAAAAACGCCGAGTCATATTCATCCGCTTCCACCACAAAAAACGGCGCGTTGCCCAGCCGTGCCGAGATGTCGAAGTTGCACGGCACGCCGCCGATCAAAAAACCCGGCGCGAGGCCCGCATACTCCAATATCCACGCCAGCATGGTGCTGGTAGTGGTCTTGCCGTGCGTGCCCGCCACCGCCAGCACCCAGCGGTCACGCAACAGGTGTTCGGCCAGAAAGGCGGGGCCGGAGGTGTAATTCAGGCCGCGATTGAGCACATATTCCACTGCCGCATTGCCACGCGACAGGGCATTGCCGATCACCACACAATCCGGCGCGGGATCGAGGTGAGCGGGGTCATAGCCCTCCATCAATTCGATGCCTTGCTCCGCCAGCTGCGTGCTCATCGGCGGGTAGACGTTGGCGTCCGAACCGCTGACGCGATAACCGAGCTGACGCGCCAGCACGGCGATGCCACCCATGAACGTGCCGCAGATTCCTAGGATATGAATATGCATTTAATTAAATACCGGAAAAAAACAGAATTTTGATAATACTCAGCGAAACATACATGTAAACCGTCGCCAGCACCGCACCCATCCCCAGATTAGTGGAAAGCGCGTGACGCAGGATATGGCCGATCACCACCAGATTCCAGAAAAGCACCACCAGCAACAGCAGCGTGGGCAAGATCACCATACTGCTCTCAGGGCCAAATTGCTTCTGCCAGATCATGAGAGGCAAGGCCACCACCTCCAGCACTGCGCCGCTGCCCGCCAGCGCGGTGCAGGTTTGCACCCAGCGGTTGGCGAACATTCTTGCCCACAGCAGAAAAAAGGACAACCCCGCGAGCAGGGCGGTATCCATAAACGCCGCCAGCAGCGCCTTGACCAGCGACATCTGCACCACTGAAATTACAATGGATAGCAGCGCGTATACCGCCAGCGTGGACACCAGCAGGGAGCGGGAGGTGGGCAGATCTTGTGGCGCGACGCGCAGTCGGCAGACATCAAAAAACATCGAAAACAGCTTGTTCACTGTCTAACCCACATGGCTACGCCGTTCATAAATTATATAATCTTTACATGATACCCCCTCCCTGCCAAATCGAGTAGGGCAATCTTCCCATGCGAGTTGCCTCAAGATAAAAGTTACCCAAGGCAGTCAGAAATAGGGATCGTTGCCTCAAGTTAAAGGTTACCGAAACAACCGGGGTAATCTGACATGGGCAAACCAGAACGACGCGCCTATCTTGAGGCGATACGGACACGCTACCGGCGTGCCAGCAAGGCGGGTAAAAGTG
>JACPOZ010000061.1 GCA_016191235.1 Gammaproteobacteria bacterium | reverse complement strand
TTGGGTGCGCTCAAGGCGAGGATCGGGTACTTGAGCAAAGTGCTCTAACAACGACAAAGCGGAAGACATAGGCAGCGCACACCAATCAATGGGTTAGGCTGCAATCATAATGTCAAGTCAATTTAGATGCGATAGCCCTGGCTTGGCCAAGGCTTTTTCTTGACTACAACGATTGATTCCAGTAGAACTCGACAATTAAAGAAAGCAAGGCGCAGGCCGATTCTCTGATAACACAACCAACCCGCGAGGGCAGCCGCTTGATCAAGAAAGTTTTGATCGCCAACCGTGGCGAGATCGCCGTGCGCATTGTGCGCGCATGCGCGGAGATGGGCATCAAATCGGTGGCAATCTATACCGATGCCGACCGCCATGCCCTGCACGTCAAGAAGGCCGACGAGGCCTATAACATCGGCCCCGAGTCGGTCGCGGGCTACTTGAATGCCCACCGCATCGCCAATCTGGCGGTGGCCACCGGCTGCGATGCGCTGCATCCCGGCTATGGCTTTCTGTCGGAAAACCCCGAACTGGCCGAGATTTGCGCACGCCGCAATATCCGCTTTATCGGCCCCTCCGCCGATGTAATTCGCCACATGGGCGACAAAATCGCCGCACGCCAGGCAATGATTGCCGCAGGCATTCCGGTCATACCTGGCAGCGAAGGCAACCTTAGCGGTATTGACGAGGCGCTGGCACGTGCCGACGAATTCGGTTATCCGGTAATGCTCAAGGCCACCTCGGGCGGCGGGGGGCGTGGTATCCGCCGCTGCGAAAACGCCGAGGAACTGAGGAAAAACTATGATCGCGTAATCTCCGAGGCCACCAAGGCGTTCGGCAGCGCGGAGATCTTTCTGGAAAAGTGCATCGTCAATCCGCGCCACATCGAAATGCAGGTGCTGGCCGATCACCACGGCAATGTGATTCACCTGTTCGAACGCGACTGTTCGATCCAGCGCCGCCACCAGAAATTGATCGAGATTGCCCCGTCGCCACAGCTTACCGATCATCAGCGCGTCTTTTTGGGTGATCTTGCCGTGCGCGCTGCGCAAGCCGTCGGCTACCAGAATGCCGGAACCGTGGAATTTCTGCTGGACGCTGGGGGAAATTTCTATTTCATGGAAATGAATACCCGCTTGCAGGTGGAGCACACGGTCACGGAACAGATCACCGGCATCGATATTGTGCGCGAACAGATCCGCATCGCCGCCGGGCTGCGGCTGCGCTACCGGCAGGATGAGGTACAGCGCCGCGGCTACGCGATGGAATTCCGCATCAATGCGGAAGATCCAAAAAACGGTTTTTTGCCCAGCTTTGGGCGTATTACCCGCTATTTTGCGCCAGGGGGGCCCGGCGTGCGCACCGATGGCGCGATATACACCGGCTATGAAATACCGCCCTATTATGATTCACTGTGCGTAAAGCTGACGGTATGGGCATTAACCTGGGATGAAGTACTGGATCGCGCCAACCGCGCCCTGCAGGACATTGGTGTGTACGGCATCAAGACCACCATCCCTTATCATCTGGAAATCATTCGCTCGCCGGAGTTCCAGAATGCTACATTTGACACCAGTTTCGTGGAAAACCATCCCGAACTGATAAACTATTCCGTGCGCCGCCCGCCGCGCGAATTGGCCGCAGTGATTGCCGCCGCCATATACGCGCACATGGCCACGGCCAACGCCCACTCTTAAACCAGCAGCGAGAGTCTGACATGTCCCGCGTCTACATCACCGACACCATACTACGCGATGCGCATCAATCCCTGATTGCCACCCGGATGCGCACTGAGGATATGCTGCCGATCTGCGCCAAGCTGGATCAGGCGGGTTTCTGGTCTCTGGAGGTCTGGGGAGGCGCAACGTTTGATGCCTGCCTGCGTTTCCTCAAGGAAGATCCGTGGGAGCGCCTGAAAAAGCTCAGGGCGGCGTTGCCCAACACGCGGCTGCAAATGCTGTTGCGCGGACAAAATCTGCTCGGCTACCGCCATTATTCCGATGATGTGGTGCGCGCCTTCGTGCAGCGTGCCGCCGCCGATGGCATCGACGTGTTCCGCATTTTCGATGCGCTCAACGACACCCGTAATCTGCGCGTATCCATCGAGTCCGTCAAGGCAGCAGGCAAACATGCCCAAGGTACGATGTGTTACACCACCAGCCCTGTCCACAGCACCCCCAAATTCGTTGAGATGGCGCGCGAGCTGCAAACAATGGGCTGCGACAGCATCGCCATCAAGGATATGGCCGGATTGCTCACACCGATGGTCACCGCAGAATTGGTGCGCCACCTGGTCAATGCGGTAAAAATCCCTGTTCATTTACATTCCCATGCCACCTCTGGCCTGGCAAGCATGTGTCAGTTAAAGGCGGTTGAAAACGGCTGCCGCCACATTGACACTGCGATTTCCAGCTTTTCAGGCGGCACCAGCCATCCGCCCACCGAGAGCATGGTCGCGGCATTCCGCGGCACACAATACGACACTGGTCTTAATCTCGAACTGCTGCAAGAAATCGGGTTTTATTTCTACGATGTGCGCAAGAAATACCAGCGTTTCGAGAGCGAGTACACGGGCATCGACACGCGTGTTCAGATCAACCAGATCCCCGGCGGCATGATCTCCAACCTCGCCAACCAGTTGCGCGAACAAGGCGCACTGGACCGTATGAATGAGGTGCTGGCGGAAATCCCGCAGGTACGCGAAGACCTGGGATTTCCTCCCTTGGTCACACCCACGTCGCAAATCGTCGGCACGCAAGCCCTGCTCAATGTTTTGGCGGGCGCGCGTTACAAGACCATCACCAATGAGGTAAAATTCTACCTGCAGGGGCGTTACGGTAAGACGCCGGGGGTGGTAAACGCCATCGTGCGCCAGCAGGCTATTGGCAATGAAGAAGCCATTGATTACCGTCCTGCGGACCTGCTCAAGGATGAGATGGAAACACTGCGTGACGACATCGGCGCTCTTGCAACATCCGAAGAAGACGTATTGAGCTACGCCATGTTCCCGGAAATCACCCGCACATTTCTCGAACAGCGCGCCACGGGCACGCTCGTGCCAGAACCGCTTGAGATGGCACACGAAGGCACGGCCATACGTGGCGCGACACCTGTGGAATTCAATGTCACCCTGCATGGCGAGACCTATCACATCCACGTAACAGGCAGCGGCCACCAGGAGCAAAACCGGCGGCCCTTCTATGTCTCCGTGGACGGATTGCCTGAAGAAATTATTGTTGAAACGCTACAGGAACTCACCCCTTCGTCCGAGCCTGCGAAACAAGCCGCAGGCAAAGGCAGCAGACGGCCGAGAGCCCAGGCGCCGGGGCATGTCACCACGTCCATGCCGGGTACCATTGTCGAAGTCCTGGTGAAACTGGGAGACACCGTGAAGGCGGGCGATCCGGTGCTGGTGACCGAGGCCATGAAGATGGAAACTGAAGTGCAGGCACCGATTGCCGGAAAGGTAATCTCCGTGAATGTGCGCAAAGGCGATAACGTTAACCCCGACGAGGCACTGATTGAAATCGGCTGAACATAACAATGGGCACAAGCGTCAGCAGTTGATCCTGGCCTCTTCCTCCCCTTATAGAAAAGAGTTGCTGCATCGGCTGGGCTTGCCCTTCAACGCCATCCCACCGCAAGCCGATGAAACACCGCTACCCGGCGAATCACCGGAAAGTCTTGTGGCACGGCTCGCCGGCGCCAAGGCACACGCGATAGCGCAACAACACACCGATGCGCTGATCATCGGCTCCGATCAGGTGGCGGTACTGGACGGCGAAACTCTCGGAAAACCGGGCAATCATGACAATGCGGTAAAACAACTCGCCAACGCCTCCGGCAAACGCGTGGAATTTCTGACCGGATTGTGTCTGCTCAATAGCGCCACCCGGCGTATGCAGGTGGATGTCATCCCCTTCGCCGTTGTGTTTCGTGTGCTGAGTGCGGCGCAGATCGAAAATTATCTGCGGCACGAGCAGCCGTATAATTGTGCGGGGTCATTTAAATCGGAAGGCTTGGGAATTGCGCTCTTCGACAAGCTGGAAGGCGAAGACCCTACCGCGCTCATCGGCCTGCCATTGATTAGCCTGGTGCGGATGCTGGAGCATGAGGGTGTAAGGGTTATTTAAGTTTTTACGTTTAGACGCAAACGCGCAAAGATAATATTCAATGAAGTTTCTTTCAAAATGGCTCTGGCGCGGCTTTATCCTCGCCCTGCTCGCAGCACTGCTTTACCAAGGCTGGACCTACTGGCAAGTAACACGCCTCGACACCCACAACCCTGAAGACACCGCGTTGATGCGCGGGCGCCTGGCGGAAATGGAAGCGGAATCTAAGCTAGCACACATCGACTATCGCTGGGTGCCGATGCCGCGCATCTCACGCTATCTGCAACGTGCCATTATCGCCTCGGAAGACGCGACTTTTTACAGCCACGAAGGCTTCGACTGGGAAGGCATCAAGGTCGCTGCGGAAAAAAATATCAAACAGGGCAAGGTCGTCGCGGGCGGCAGCACCATCACCCAACAGCTCGCCAAAAACCTGTTCCTCTCCACCCAGCGCACGCCGTGGCGCAAGGGGGAAGAGGCCATCATCACAGTGATGCTGGAAAAAAGCCTGAGCAAACAGCGCATCTTCGAAATCTATCTGAACGTGATCGAATGGGGTAATGGCGTATTCGGCGCGGAGGCCGCAGCCCGTCACTATTTCGGCAAATCAGCGGCGAAACTGACGCCCCGAGAAGCGGCATGGCTGGCCGCCATCGTACCCAATCCGCGCTATTACGATACCCACCGCAACGCGCGCCGCGCAACACGCAAGACCAGGATCATCCTGACGCGCATGGCGGTTCGTTACGGCCGTGATTTCAATGCCGCGCCACGCCTTATCGCACCACCTGTGAAACCCGCGCCGGAACTCGACATGCCAAAGGAAACCGAGCCATCGGTTGAGCCGGAGCCGGTGCCCACACCTCCGGCCAATATGGAAACAAGCCAGCCACAAGCAGTGCCGCCCCCAGACAATAGCGCGCCACCTTCTATGGAGCCGCAATAAGAGCCTGAAAACCGCACATGCGGGTTGTGCATCCCCATAATCCTAAAAACGGCAGCTGACCGCTTCTTTGAGCGGTTAGCGATATGTATTGAATGGGCTTTTTACGTTTTGCAAGCTCACCCGTTTGGTGGGTCCGCTACGGGGCGGATTGCACGGTTTTCAGTGCGCATGGCAGCGTTGCAACTCCTTGGAATGGAACAACCATTCCGCGTCGTCGCGCCTTGCCCTGCACCCCGAAAACCGCACACTCCACCCCGTCCAACTGCCGTTTTTAGGATAATCCCAGAAAAAGTATTTTTCTCTGTGAACTCTGTGGCTAACTGCTTTTTATTCGCAATCCATCTGCAAGCTCTGTCGAATCGCTTCCGTTTCGGCAGAGGGGGATAAGCCAAGGACAGTGCTGAAGGTTTTCCGGCAACGCTGATAAACAGCAAGAGCTTCGGCGCGGCGCCCTTGGCTCTGGTAGCAGCGCATCAACTTTTGATAGAGCGCCTCCGATAGCGGGTCGACTTCAAGGGCCTTGTTGTAGCAATCCACTGCACTATCCCACAGTTTGGACTGCTCCAAGCGGTAACACAAATCGCCCAACTGGCGCAGGAATTTGCTCTTTAAGCGCTCGCGTGGGGCCATAGCCCAGGAATATTCTTCCTGATGCAGGAACGGGCCTTGGTAAAATGCAAACACCTTGTCAAATAAAACCGGGTAATTGTTTTTGCTGGATTGTGGATCTTGCAACTGACTCATGGCGCGCGCCAGAGCCCAGGCATCCACCCAACAATGGCGTGCATCCAGCGATAATTTTCCATTTTGCAGCACCAGCGCCTTGTCATAATCGAGAAATTTCCGCAGGCGATGCAGCGTGGTATCGAAGGCCTGCCGCGCTATGTCACCCTCGGCCTCCGGCCACAGCGCTTCGGCAAGTTGCTCGATACTGACATCCCGCCCGCCAAAGGCCAGCAGCGCCTTCAGTAGCTCCACGGGCTTGCGTTGACCCTTGGCGCTGAAGAGGATCGGCTCACCCTGCCTGAGCACCTGAAAACGGCCCAGCGAGTAAATTTTCAAAGGCCAGGGCCATTGATCGGACAATAGCCCGACACCATCCTCCACATCCAAACAACGCTGCCTGATATAGGCATTGACGTGATCTGTTTCAATCTCTGCGTCCAGGGCGTAAGCACACAGCCTGGACATATCCGAGGGCTTCCAGTAAGGCAGGCTGACATTGCCCATTTTCTTGTTCAGGGCGCATACCCGGCGCAACAAAGAAACACCTGTCGTCCGCTTTCCTTGATCCAGCGCGTATAGCGACAGACGCGCCAAGGCATGATATTCGATAAGGTCGCTGCGCATACTGCGGCCAATGCGCCGGCCATGAGCGAGATGCGCGAGCGCCTGGCGATGTTGCCCGCGCTCGAACAGGATTTGCGCCAGGCCTATCAGACACAGCGCCAAAGGAAAAGGCGTACCCGCTGTCGTCGCCAGACGTACCGCAGTTTCGGCGTGCTCTACCGCATGAGGCAGATTGCCCTTCAACAAGGCCAGCCAGGCCGCCTGATAATGATAGTAGCCGACATCCAGCATACGGGTAGCGTTCAATACCGGCGCCATGCGCTGTAGGTATTCCTCGGCCAACGGTAAATTACCGGCCACCAGCGCGCCCGCCGCTCCCTGGGCGAGTACCAGGTAATCTCTGACATGAACGCCGGTTTGCATGGCGATCCGCCATCCTTCCTCGACCGCATTGCAACAGGCCTCCGTAGAGCCCGCCAGCCAATTGTAAAAGCCTTCCTGGAGCAACCAGGTAATTTGTATTAACGGGGGAACATCGGGCGCGCGAACCTCTTTTTCCAATGAACGGAAGATCATCCACGCTTTGGCAAAGCTGCCTATCCAGAAATAGTAGGGCAGGAGGTTGATGCCCATGATAAGCCGCTGGTTTCTGTCGGCACAGCTTTCCATGAGCGTTTTAAGCCGCTCTTCCCATACGGGCAGAAGGTGATGTTGCGGGCAGTTATAGATCAAGGTGCCGAACATGCTCGACAGCACGCGAATCTCGATATCAAGCGATGGGAAACCAGGGTTCCTTTCAAGCAGGATATCCAGTTCAGCAATCCATTTGTTCAGTGGAGTGAAATTTCCCCATTCATAGCGATACGTGTCCACCACGCCAGCCCACGCCAGATATTGGCCCACGGCGTTATTTTCCGCCTTGAATAATGCATAGGCCTTTTCATGATGCCCACGCGCCTCTTCTGTGGAGAAAGGTAATCGGCACACACCCAGCCAGCACAGCAGCCACGCCGTGTGCTCGATAACACTGTTAGGCAATGCGCGAATCCAGCCTTCAAGGGTTTGACAGCGCCCCTGGGCAGTCAGGGTAGCCGCGTGTTTCAACATCACTGTCGCGGCTGTTTCCCAATCCGCCCGTGTGATGTACAGCGTGATGGCCTCGTCTATCTGACCCGCGCGCTCCAGAATCTGCGCGGCGCTGCGCTGAATCTCAAACAAACGCTCGGCGGAGAAGAACGCTCTGGCCTGCGACAACAGGAATCCACGAAACAAGCCGTGATATTGATATAAGGTTTCGGTGCCGCTGAATTTCTCGGTAAAGTAATGTTTGCGGCTGAACTCAGAAAGAATGCCACCGGCATCGGGCCTTCCAGTGAGTTGCGCCACCATGTCTTCCGTCATATCCTGAAAGCACGCACTCATCAGCAGAAATTCTTGCATCTCCGCGTCTGCTTTCAAAAAAATTTCGTCGGCGAAGTAATCGGAGATGATCTGAAGAGTATCCTTGTCTATCGCAGGGTGTGACGTGGGGTGGTCTTTGGCATGTTCCAGCATCAACACCAGGCCCGCCGCCCATCCCCGTGTCTTGTCATGAAGACGCCGCAACGCGGCCTCATCGACCTCTCCAGCACCATGCATCGCAGCAATATCGTGAACCTCATCAAAAGTTAAACTGAGTTCATCGGCATCAATAATTTTCATTCTGCGATTAAGGCGCAAACGGGCGAAAACCGGGGGTGGAGAGCCACGGCTCATCAAGATCACCGACGCGCCCACCGGCAATTCCGAGAGGCTGTGCTGTATGATCTGGTAAAGATCGGATTTCTCGTCTATTTCGTGGCAATCATCCAGCACCAGAACAAATGGCGCATCAAGGCGGCGGTACAGCTCGCTGAAGTATCTTTTGGTAAACGCGGGAAGGTCCGCCAGGTATTCCGCTGTGAACAGCGGCGGGTTGGATTTGTGCGGAAGACCAATATTTTGTGCGGCCAGGCCCAGATAATAAAAGAAATTGGCAGGATCCTTATCCCGACTGTCGACCTGATACCACAGAGCACGCAGACCACGCGCTTGCGAATAGCTGGATAACAGGGCAGTCTTACCCGAGCCTGGCGGGCCGGAAACCCAGATAATAGGGTGCTGCCGACTGTCATCGAGCAATTGAAATAGCCGCTCGCGAGGACAGATGTTAGCCCCTTGAGGCAAGGCGGTTTTAGCAGGCGAAAATGGCTGCGCGGAGGCAGAATGAGCAAGTATGGGCATGATGTAGTCCGTCCCTTTTGACTAATCCCAGAGATTATTATAAGCAGTAAAACTTACAGATAGCTTACATATTCGACAATTGCGCCTCCAATCGCCAGGAAATGTTATCAACATAGCATAAACTCGGATTGTCCCACGCCCCAAACGCGATTGGGCGCCGGGGATGCCGATCACGGATTATGTCGTCTCAGCAACCATTGAGACTATCAAACCCGCAACATAATAATGGTGGGGCTGGCTTACAGCCGGTTACTCCTGGCTCTCCTGCCAGCCCCTTACCTTTACGGGCAAGCTCACCCCTCTGCTATCCCAGCTTTATAAAATCTCCGCCGCGTGATCGGCCAGGCGTGAGCGTTCTCCGCTCTTGAGGGTGATATGCCCACCATGCGCCCAGTCCTTGAAGCGGTCGACCACATAGGTAATGCCCGAGGTGGTCTCGGTGAGATACGGCGTGTCAATTTGCGCGACGTTGCCCATGCACACAATTTTTGTGCCGGGACCAGCACGTGTGATGAGGCTTTTCATCTGTTTGGATGTCAGATTTTGCGCTTCGTCGATAATGACGTATTTTTTCAGGAAGGTGCGGCCACGCATGAAGTTCAAAGAATGAATCTTGATACGGTGGCGCAACAAATCGTTGGTCGCGGCGCGGCCCCATTCGCCGCCGTCGGCGCTGGCGAGGACTTCCAGGTTATCCATTAACGCGCCCATCCAGGGCACCATTTTTTCCTCCTCTGTGCCCGGCAGAAAACCGATATCCTCGCCCATCGGCACGGTGGCGCGCGTCATGATGATTTCCTGATAACGGCGCTCATCGAGTACCTGGGCAAGTCCGGCCGCCAGCGTCAACAATGTTTTACCGGTACCGGCGTTGCCTAGCAGGCTCACAAAATCAATCGCCGGGTCCATCAGCAAATTGAGGGCAAAGTTCTGTTCGCGATTACGCGCATTGATGCCCCATACGGCGTGGTGCGCACTGCGGTAGTTGATGCAGATCTCGACGGTAGCAGTGTCGTGCTCAATGCTGCGCACGATGCCTTCAAAGCCATTCTGCGCGCCGTCATGCACCAACTGGTTGGGATACCACTGCGCAATGTCCGGCCCGGAAATCCTGTAAAATGTGCGGCCCTCTTCCTTCCAGGAGGTTAGCTCCTTGCTGTGCCGGTCCCAGAATTCCGGTTCAATCTCAACCTGGCCTTTATAGAGCAAGGTGAGGTCATCGAGCACCTGGTCGTTTTGATAATCCTCGGCCGGGATGCCCAGTGCGGCGGCCTTGATACGCAGATTGATGTCTTTGGAGACAAGAATAACCGTCGCGTCGGTGTGCTTGTCCTGTAGTGCCAGCACGGTTTCGAGTATGGTGTTGTCCGGCTTGTTGCCCGGCAGGCTAGGCGGCAAATCGTGCGACAAGATCTGGGTTTGAAAAAACAGGCGCCCGCTTTCGAAGCTGGCATTAACAGAGGTAGGCAGCTTGAGGCCCGCCTCCATGCCTTGCTCCAAACCACCGCGCATTAATTCTTCCATGAAACGGCTGGCCTGGCGGGCATTTCTCGCCACTTCAGAGGGGCCGCGCTTGTTGTTGTCAAGCTCTTCCAGCACCATCATGGGCAAGAAAATATCGTGTTCCTGAAAGCGGAAGAGTGCTGCGGGATCGTGCATCAGGACATTGGTGTCCAGCACGAAAAGACGTTTTCCGGTGACTTTATTTCTTACCATGGCCTTGCCCCTTCATTGATTAAAACAACATAAGGTGTAAAACAATGCGCCAGATAAAGTGCTCTATTAACTTTATCGGCAGCATGAAAATATTTGCCAGTTAGGAGCCCTCACAAAACCCGCCGCGTCCGCACATCCACCCAGTCGCGCAAGTGATCGCCAAGAAGATTCACGGCGAGCACTACCAGCATCAGGATAATGCCCGGCGCCAGCACCATGTGCGGCGCAACCAGCATGTAACGCGTACCGTCACGGATAATGCTGCCCCACGAGGCGGCTGGCGGCTGAACGCCCAGCCCCAGGAATGACAGGCCTGCTTCGGCGATGACTACGCCCGCCACGGCGAAACTGGCCTCGACGATCAGTGGCGCAAGGGTCAACGGCAGGACATGACGCATGACAATACGCGCATGCCTCACGCCCATCGCCATTGCCGCCTCTACATGCAGGCGCTGCTTGATGGACAATACCTGGGCGCGTGCCAGCCGTGCAAAGCCAACCCAGCCCACCGTGCTCAATGCGATGATGACGTTATCGACGCCCGGCCCCATGAGACCGGCCATGGCGATGGCGAGCAGAATACCGGGGAAGGCAAGAAAGATGTCGATGATGCGCACGATCACATGATCCCACACGCCACCCATATAGGCACCGATCGTACCGATGGCGGTGCCCATCAGTGCGGAAATCATCACCACCCACAGCGCCACGAAAAATGAGGTACGCGCGCCAACGACAAGACGATCCCACAACGGACGGCCCAGATCATCGTAGCCCAGCCACGCATCCGCGCCGGGCGACGCAAGTATCCGGGAAAGTTCGATATGATCGGGCTGCAAATCCAGCAGCGGGCCAAACATGGCCATGCTCAACCACAGCAGCAAGATACTCAACGGCAACCCCAGACGCATCACCTGCATTAGGTGTCCTCGTGCAGGCGCACGCGCGGATCAAGCCAGACATAGGCAAGATCGGTGAGGGTGTTCACCAGCACATAGGTCACGCTGATTAACAGTATACATGCCTGCACTACAGGGTAATCACGGCGGTGGATGGCCTCGATGGTCAACTGTCCGAGTCCCGGCCAGGAAAACACCATTTCCGTGACTATCGCGCCCCCCAGCAACGCACCGAGTTGCAGGCCGAGCACGGTGATCACCGGCAATAGTGCGTTACGTAACGCATGGTGTAAAACTACGGCGTATTCACTAAGCCCCTTGGCGCGCGCGGTGCGGATGTAATCTTCATTCAGCGTTTCCAACAGCGTGGCGCGCACCATGCGCGACAGGATCGCCGCCAGCGCCGTACCCAGCGTCAGCGCGGGCAGCACCAGCGAGGCGTATCCTTCCCGTCCGCTCACCGGCAGCCAACCCAGCCACAAGGAAAATATCAGGATCAACAGCGGCCCCAGCCAGAAGTGGGGTATGGAGATGCCAAGCAGTGATATGACCCTGGCGCCATGGTCAAGAGCCGTATCTTTGCGTACCGCCGACAGCACGCCGAGAGGAAAAGAAATCACCACGGCAACCAGCAATGCGGCAACCGCCAGTTCCAGTGTCGCCGGCATGCGCTCCAGCATCACTTCGGCGATGGGGCGCTGACTATGCAATGATACCCCAAGATTAAAATGCAGCAGGCCATTGAAGTAGTTGAATAGCTGCACAGGCACAGGCTGATCCAATCCCAGCGCGTGGCGCAATGCCGCCCGGTCCGCGGGCTGGGCAGACTCCCCCAGCATCACTTCCACCGGATCACCGGGCACCAGATGAATGAGGAAAAACACCAGGGATGACACGCCGATCACCACTACGGCGGCGCTTAGCAGGCGTGAGAGAATAAATCTCAGCATAGTGATGCCGGCCAAGAAAAGATCATATGCGGCTGATACATTATAGATGTACCGGCATTTTCCGGAATTTGTTTGGGTACTATTATCCCGAATTTTTCATAAAAAAGGGCGAATCTCGTTTAACCAATTGATATAATTGGTGTTCCTCCAAAAACGCTTCGGATGAAGTAATCAGCGCTTCATGGGCTTGTTGCATCAGCCCTTGCCGATAGTGCCGCCGTGCTCGGTATACATTTTGGGACATCCCTGTCCCAAAACGCCTGCGCTCGGCGGCAACCATGCCTTCGGCAGCCCGGACCGTCCTGCGTCCGCAGCGGTGCGCTACTACGCAGCGCACCACAGCTACCACAATGACTCTACGCCTTTCGTTGGCATCCCATTTTGTCTACGCCTGCGCTCTCGCGCAGACTCCGACAAAACAGGACGCCCTAGGCTATCCCTATCTCTTAATCACAATTCAGCCAGCGCAAGTTGGAGTTGGTAGCCCTTGACGCGCTCTTGCAAACGAAACCAACCGTGCCAAATGGTGTCCCAGCCTGGG
>JACPOZ010000041.1 GCA_016191235.1 Gammaproteobacteria bacterium | reverse complement strand
CAAGCTGGGCGGATTTTCAGATACCAAACGCACTGGCCGCCCAGGCTGGGACACCATTTGGCACGGTTGGTTTCGTTTGCAAGAGCGCGTCAAGGGCTACCAACTCCAACTTGCGCTGGCTGAATTGTGATTAAGAGATAGTGTGCTCGCCGGGGCAACCCAGTACTGGGCCGCCCGCCGCGCATCCGGCAAGCGGGTCGAGGGGGCGATGGGATGGCTGCCGGTCCCGCTAATGGCGCTGGTGCTGTCGCTGGTATTCGCGGCCGTCGCGCCGCGCATCGGCGCTGCCTCGACCGATCTTGCCCGGACGGTGCCGATTTATGCGGCATTCGCGACCGCCATGCCGTTCGTCGCTCACGCTGTGGCAAAACTTCTGCGGCTCGATGTGGGCGCGGGCCGTGCCCTGGCCTTCAGCGCCGGCACCCGCAATTCCCTGGTGGTCTTGCCACTGGCATTCGCCGTCCCCGGTGGTGGCGCCCTCATCCCGGCGGTCGTGGTGACGCAAACCCTGGTCGAACTCGTCAGTGAGCTTGTCTATGTGCGCTGGATACCGCGATTGATTAAAACGGCAACAGAGCGCGAGATGTTATGAGCGCGCTCACTAAGCGTACGATTTTTTCCGTTTCGTGGGGCGACCCCAAGGTGGCGGCAAACCCCAACAGTAACGCAGCACATACCCGCTGTAATCCATCGGTTCCAAGGCGTGGCAGTTGCCAGAAACACCGTGGTGTGACGATATGTGGCTGCCCGCCCGCTGCTTGCCGATTTTGGCAAGGGCAGTGTGCGTGCCGCAAGCTTTTTGGCACGGTACGACGTAGCACTAGCCCTTGTAGCCGTTGTATAGACATGAGGAGGTAAACGAGGAGATGGATATCGAAACTGAACTTCTTTATGCCTCGCGCATGATGGTCGCTGCGCTGATAGGAGGCTTGATCGGCTGGGAAAGAGAGCGCCATGCAAGCGACGCGGGCATTCGAACTTACATGGCGATCTCTATAGGTGCTTGCGCGTTCAGCCTGATATCCGCCCACGTTGACAACGATCCGACCCGTATCGCGGCGCAGGTCGTCACCGGCATAGGCTTTATTGGAGCGGGCGTCATTTTTCAGGATAAGGGGGGCGTGGCAGGGCTAACGACCGCCGCAACGCTTTGGGCGACAGCGGCAGTCGGCATGGCCAGCGCTTACGGGATGTATGTGTTGGCGATCGTCACGGGGGGGCTGATTTTTGCAACTCTCGCGCTTCACCACCTACCCGGCTGGAAGCGGCTCAGCCAAACAAATGCCAACCAAGACCATCCTGAGTAAGCAGATATCGTCAATTGGCAGGGACAACTTTTGTCATCGTTAAATCAACGATATAAGGAGCAGCAGCATGGCCGAGAAACTCAAACTGGACTTATCCCTGATCCTGCCTGAAATCCCCGACGAGCGCGACGCCTGCGTGGGGCGGCTCACCAAGCTGCTGCAGGCCGAAGGACTGGAAAAGGTCCACCTCGTCCGCGAGGACGGCAGCGCCCGCCTGTGCCTGCACTACGAACCGCAGCGCTTCAGCGTGAGCCGGGTGCGCGAGCTGGCGCAGGCGGCCGGTGCCAGGCTCGGCGACCGCTATCGTCACGAGAGCCTGCGTATCGACGGCATGGACTGCGGCACCTGCGCCACCGTGATTGAGCATGCCCTGCAACGCACCGACGGGGTGCTGGAAGCCTCGGTAAGCTACGCCGCTGAGCGCCTGCGCCTGGAATTCGACAGCGAGAAAATCAAGCGACCGGCAATCGTTAAGCGCATCCAGGCGCTCGGCTACGCCGTGCTGGAGGAAGGCCGCGAGGCCGGATGGTTCGCCGAGCATCGCGAGCTTATTCTGAGCGGCGTTTCCGGCCTGCTGTTGCTGACAGGCTGGCTCGCGGGCCTCGCCGACGCGCCGCGCGCACTCTCGCTCGGCCTGTTGCTGGGCGCGTATGCGGCGGGCGGCTTCTATACCCTGCGCGACGCCTGGCAGAGCTTGAAGACCCGCCGCTTCGACATCGACAGCCTGATGATCGTCGCGGCGGCGGGCGCGGCGGCGCTCGGCGCCTGGGAGGAAGGCGCGCTGCTGCTGTTCCTGTTCAGCCTGGGGCATGCGCTGGAGCACTTGGCCATGGACCGGGCGCGCAAGGCGATCGAGGCGCTGGCCGACCTCGCCCCCAAAACCGCGCTGGTGCAGCGGGATGGCGCGGAGATCGAGGTGCGCGTGGAAGAATTGCTGCGCGGCGACCGGGTGGTGGTCAAGCCCGGCCAGCGCATCCCCGCCGACGGCCAGATCGCCTCGGGCAACTCGGCGGTGGACCAGTCTCCTATCACCGGCGAATCCATGCCGGTGGACAAGCAGCCGGGCGACAAGGTATTCGCCGGCACGGTCAACGGCGAGGGGATGGTCATCGTCGAGGTGACCCGGCTCACGCGGGAGAGCACGCTCTCGCGCATGGTGGAGATGGTGGCCGAGGCACAGACGCAGAAATCGCCCACGCAACGCTTTACCGACCGTTTCGAGCGGGTCTTCGTGCCCGTCGTGTTGGTGGGGGCCGGGTTGCTCATCGTGCTGCCGCCGCTGTTTGGCTTCCCCTTCGCCGAGTCCTTCTACCGCGCCATGGCGGTGCTGGTCGCGGCCTCCCCGTGCGCGCTCGCCATCGCCACGCCCTCGGCGGTGCTGTCCGGCATCGCCCGCGCTGCCCGCGGCGGCGTGCTGATCAAGGGCGGGGCGCATCTGGAAAATCTGGGCACGCTCACGGCCATCGCCTTCGACAAGACCGGCACCCTGACCGTCGGCAAGCCAAAACTGACCGATGTCGTTGCCATCGACGGGAGCGAGGAAGCGCTGCTGAAAATCGCCGCCGCCGTGGAAAGCCGCAGCGCCCATCCCCTGGCGCAGGCGGTGGTGGCGGAAGCGAAGCGGCGCAGTTTGGCCTGGAGCGACGCGGGCGAAGTGGAATCCGTAACGGGCAAGGGACTGCGGGCCGGCGTCGATGGGCAGAAGATGGCCATCGGCAACGCCAGGCTGTTCGAGGGCGAAGCCATCCCCGAGGCGGTTCAACGGCAGGCCGAGCGCCTGCTGTCCGAAGGCAAGACCATCATGCTGGTTCAGGCCAATGGCCGCTTCCTGGGTGTCCTGGGCCTGGCCGACACCCCGCGCGAAGGCGTGCGTGGCGTGCTGGAGCACCTGCATCGGATCGGCATCCGCAAGACTATCATGCTCACCGGCGACAACGAGCGCGTGGGCCGCGCCATCGCCGACGCGATCGGACTGGACGAAGTGCAGGCGGGCCTGTTGCCGGAAGACAAGGTCAAGGCCATGGAAGCCCTCGGGCAGCGCCACGGCCGGGTAGCCATGGTGGGCGACTGCGTCAACGACGCCCCCGCCATGGCGCGCGCCACGGTGGGCATCGCCATGGGCGGCGCGGGAACCGACGTCGCGCTGGAAACCGCCGACGTGGCGCTGATGGCCGACGATCTCTCCAAACTGCCGTTCGCCGTGGCCCTGAGCCGCGCCTCGAGGCGCATCATCCGCCAGAACCTGTATGTGTCGCTGGGCGTCGTGGCGCTGCTGATTCCCGCGACTCTGTTCGGCTGGGCGGGGATCGGACTGGCGGTGCTGGTGCACGAGGGATCGACCCTCGTCGTCGTGTTGAACGCACTAAGATTGTTGGCCTATCGTTGATGAAGTACGAAATTTCAAAGACGCTTGTGCAACCAGGCATCTACCAGGCGCTGCTGGCCGCCGCGTTGTTCGGAGCGAGTACGCCGCTGGCGAAGTCGCTGACCGGCACGACATCGCCTCTCATGCTCGCCGGCCTGCTCTATCTCGGCAGCGGCTTGGGTTTGTCCGGATGGCGGACTCTGCGGCGCCTGAGCGGTGCGCCTTTAACGGAGGCGCCGCTGACACGCTCTGACCTGCCCTGGCTGGCGGGGGCGGTTTTCACCGGCGGGATGCTCGCGCCTGCCCTGCTTATGTGGGGCTTGATATCCGTACCCGGCGCCACCGCCTCACTGCTGCTGAACCTCGAAAGCGTGTTCACGGCCCTCATCGCCTGGTTCGTGTTCCGAGAGAACTTCGATGCGCGGATCGCACTCGGCATGGGCTTCATCGTCGTCGCGGGCGCGCTGCTGTCGTGGGACCCGTCGACCGGCTTCACGCTGCCCTTGGGCGCCTTGGCGGTGATCGGCGCGTGCCTGTGCTGGGCGATAGACAATAATCTGACCCGCAAGGTATCGGCCGGCGACGCCGTACAGATCGCCTCGATCAAGGGGCTGGTCGCCGGCGGCAGCAATCTCGCGCTCGGAGTCGTCATGGGCGGGTCATTGCCCTCGCCATTGCATGCTGCGGCTGCGGCCTCCATCGGATTTCTGGGTTATGGCGTGAGCCTGGTACTCTTTGTCTGGTCGTTGCGCAATCTGGGCACGGCGCGGACCGGCGCCTATTTTTCCGTCGCGCCGTTCGCCGGCGCGCTGATCGCCATGCTCTTCTTCGGGGAACGTCCCGGACCATGGTTCTGGACGGCGGCGGGACTGATGGCTGCCGGGATCTGGCTTCATCTCACCGAACGCCATCGACACGAGCACACCCATGAGCCGATCCGTCATGCCCACCGGCATGTCCATGACGAACACCACCGGCACGAGCATGACTTCGAGTGGGACGGGAAAGAGCCGCATGCACACGAGCACGTCCATGCGCCGATCACGCATTGGCATCCCCATTACCCCGATCTGCATCACCGGCATCGGCACTGAGTCCTGATGAAGTTCGCTTCGTTGGATATGAAACACAGAGGAGACATGACATGATGAGCGACTGGGACAGTTTCGGCGGGTGGGGAATGGGTTTTGGCATCGTGTTCATGCTGCTGTTCTGGGGACTGGTCATTCTCGGCATCGCGGCGCTGATCCGCTGGCTGCTGACGCCGTCGTCGCCGGGCCGGGGCGCGCGCGACAAGACCCCATTGGAGATCCTGCAGGAACGCTATGCGCGCGGCGAGATCGACCGGGAGGAATATGAGCAGAAGAAGCGAGACCTGGAGCTGCGAGCATGAGAGCGCCGATTTACCTTGATTATAACGCCACCACGCCGGGCGCTCCGGAAGTGGTGGCGGCGATGCTGCCCTATCTGGTGGAGCACTTCGGCAATCCGTCTTCCTCGCATGTCTATGGCCAGCAGGCCGCCCAGGCGGTGCGCGAAGCCCGTGTATCCGTCGCACGACTGATCGGCACCAGCCCGGAGGAGATCGTCTTCACCGGCTGCGCCACCGAGGCCAACAATCTAGCGCTCCTCGGCGTCGCCCGCGCGCTCGCGGGGAAGGCGCGGCATCTGGTGGTGAGCGCGGTGGAACACCCTGCCGTGATGGCCCCCGCCCTCCAGTTACAAAACGAAGGCTGGGAGCTGAGCGTGATTCCGGTGGATCACTTTGGCCGTGTCGATCCCGCGCGCGTCGCCGCCGCGCTGCGGCCGGATACCGCACTGGTGTCGATCATGCATGCCAACAACGAAGTGGGCACGGTCCAGCCGGTGGCGGAGATCGCAGCGATCACCCGCCCTCGGGGCATCCTGCTGCACACCGACGCTGCGCAGTCGGCGGGCAAGATCGAAGTGAACGTCGACAGGCTCGGCGTTGATCTGCTGACCCTGGCCGGGCACAAGTTCTACGCCACCAAGGGCATCGGTGCGCTGTATGTCCGCACGGGCACGCCGCTGCGGCGCGTCGCGTTCGGCGCCGACCAGGAACGGGAGTTGCGGCCGGGTGTCGTTTTCCGAAGGCGACTGCACGAAATATCAGAAGTCGGCCGCATGGACTTTTCTGATGTTGGGGTCGTCTCAGAAAACGGAAAAATCGTACGCTAAGGCGCCGCCGAGGTTGCCGGGCTTGTTTCGCCCTGTAGCGACGCTATCAGCGGGCATGAAACATTTCCCTGGTGCGCATGGCAGGCGCACACCAGTTCGGAAAGCACTGTTTCCATGCGCGCCAGGTCGGCCAACTTCTCGCGCACGTCCTTGAGCTTGTGCTCGGCCAGGCTACTGGCTTCCTCGCAATGGGAGCCATCCTCCAGCCGCAGCAACTCAGCGATTTCATCCAGACTGAAACCCAGCCGCTGGGCTGATTTCACGAACCGCACCCGCGTTACATCCGCTTCGCCATAGCGGCGGATGCTGCCATAGGGCTTGTCCGGCTCCGGCAGTAGGCCCTTGCGCTGATAGAACCGGATGGTTTCCACATTGACCCCGGCCGCCCTGGCGAAAACGCCGATAGTCAGATTCTCCAAATTGTTTTCCATATCGCTTGACTCCGTACATGACTACGGAAGTAAGCTTAAGCTATCCCATTCAGATTCGAAAGGACAAGCGTATGTCTGAACCACAAAACGGGCGCGGGGCGCTCTTCACAGGAGGGCTAGCCGCCATTCTTGCCTCGGCCTGCTGCCTGGGGCCGCTGGTTCTGATCGCCTTGGGGTTCAGCGGTGCTTGGATCGGCAACTTGACGGTGTTGGAACCCTATCGCCCCATCTTCGTCGGCGTGGCGTTGGTGGCGCTTTTCTTCGCCTGGCGGCGCATCTACCGACCGGCGCAAGCCTGCAAACCGGGTGAGGTGTGTGCGATTCCCCAAGTGCGAGCTACTTACAGGCTCATTTTCTGGATCGTGGCCGCGCTGGTTCTGGTCGCGCTCGGATTTCCCTACGTCGTTCCATTCTTCTATTGATCACAGGAGTTCACCATGAAAAAACTGTTTGCCTCCCTCGCCCTCGCTGCCGTTGTTGCCCCCGTGTGGGCCGCCACCCAGACCGTCACGCTGTCTGTACCCGGCATGACCTGCTCCGCCTGCCCGATCACCGTCAAGAAGGCGATTTCCAAGGTAGAAGGTGTCAATAAAGTTGACGTGACCTTCGAGACACGCGAAGCGGTTGTCACGTTCGATGATGCCAAGACCAGCGTGCAGAAGCTGACCAAGGCAACCGGAGACGCGGGCTATCCGTCCAGCGTCAAGCAGTGAGTCACTGAAAACGGCACCGCAGCACATCTGACGCCATTGCCTGGTGCCACAAACGATAAAGGATCTGTCGCATGACCCATCTAAAAATCACCGGCATGACCTGCGACTCGTGCGCGGTGCACGTCAAGGACGTGCTGGAAAAAGTGCCCGGCGTGCAGTCGGCGTTGGTGTCCTATCCGAAGGGTACGGCGCAACTCGCCATCGAGCCAGGCACGTCACCGGATGCGCTGACTGCCGCCGTGGCCGGACTCGGCTACAAAGCAACGCTCGCCGATGCTCCACCAACGGACAACAGCGCCGGGCTGCTCGACAAGGTGCGCGGCTGGATGGGGGCCGCCGATAAGCACCGTGGCAGCGAACGCCCGTTGCACATCGCCATCATTGGTAGCGGCGGGGCTGCGATGGCGGCGGCGCTGAAAGCCGTCGAGCAAGGTGCGACGGTAACGCTGATCGAGCGCGGCACCATCGGCGGCACCTGCGTCAATGTCGGCTGTGTGCCGTCCAAGATCATGATTCGCGCCGCGCACATCGCCCATCTGCGTCGGGAAAGCCCGTTCGATGGCGGTATCGCGGCAGCGGTACCTGCGATTGACCGCAGAAAACTGCTGGCTCAGCAGCAGGCCCGCGTCGATGAACTGCGGCACGCCAAGTACGAAGGCATCCTGGACGGCAATCCGGCCATCACCGTGCTGCACGGTGATGCGCGTTTCAAGGACGATCAGCGCCTAGTCGTCCGTTTGAACGAGGGTGGCGAGCGCGTCGTGGCGTTCGACCGCTGCCTGGTCGCCACCGGTGCCAGCCCGGCCGTGCCGCCGATTCCGGGCTTGAAAGAGTCACCCTACTGGACTTCCACCGAAGCGCTGGTCAGCGACACCATTCCCGAACGCCTAGCCGTGATCGGCTCGTCGGTGGTGGCACTGGAACTGGCGCAAGCCTTCGCCCGGCTGGGTAGCAAAGTGACGATCCTGGCGCGCGGCACCTTGTTCTTCCGCGAAGACCCAGCCATCGGTGAAGCAATCACGGCCGCCTTCCGCGCCGAGGGCATCGAGGTGCTGGAACACATGCAAGCCAGCCAGGTCGCCCATGTGGACGGCGAATTCGTGCTGACCACGGAGCACGGTGAAATACGCGCCGACAAGCTGCTGGTCGCTACCGGCCGGACTCCGAACACGCGTCGCCTGGCGACATGACCGGCGGCGAAGCGACGCTCGACCTTACTGCCATGCCTGCCGTGGTGTTCACCGATCCGCAAGTGGCCACCGTAGGCTACTCAGAGGCGGAGGCACACGTGAAGGGCATCGAAACCGACAGCCGCACGCTCACGCTCGACAACGTGCCGCGTGCGCTTGCCAATTTCGACACACGCGGCTTCATCAAGCTGATCGTCGAGGAAGGTAGCGGACGGCTCATCGGCGTGCAGGCGGTGGCCCCGGAAGCGGGCGAACTGATCCAGACGGCAGTGCTTGCGATACGTAACCGCATGACGGTGCAGGAACTGGCCGACCAGTTGTTCCCCTACCTGACGATGGTCGAAGGCTTGAAGCTCGCAGCGCAGACCTTCAGCAAGGACGTGAAGCAGCTTTCCTGCTGCGCCGGATGAGAAAAGGAGGTGTTCAATGAGCGCCTACACGGTGTCCCGGCTGGCCCTTGATGCCGGGGTGAGCGTGCATATCGTGCGCGACTACCTGCTGCGCGGCTTGCTGCGGCCGGTCGCGTGCACCACGGGCGGCTACGGCCTGTTCGATGACACCGCCTTGCAACGCCTGTGCTTCGTGCGGGCCGCCTTCGAGGCGGGTATCGGCCTCGATGCACTGGCGCGGCTATATCGTGTGCTGGATGCTGCGGACGGCGACGGTGCGGCTGCGCAGCTTGCCGTGCTGCGTCAACTCCTCAAACGCCGGCGCGAGGCGCTGGTCAGCTTGGAAGTGCGGTTGGCCGCCATGCCGACCGAGCCGGCACAGCACGCGGAGAGTCTGCCATGAACAGCCCTGAGCGTTTACCGTCCGAGACACACAAGCCGATCACCGGCTACCTGTGGGGCGCGCTGGCCGTGCTCACCTGTCCCTGCCATTTGCCAATTCTCGCCATTGTGCTGGCCGGCACGACGGCTGGCGCGTTCATTGGGGAGCATTGGGGTATTGCAGCCCTCACGCTGACCGGTTTGTTTGTCCTGTCCGTGACGCGGCTGCTGCAGGCCTTCAGAGAAAGATCATGAAAACCGAGGCTGCGGCGCACACGGCACTGGTCTTGTGTGGAGACGGTGCGCGAGGCGCGATGCAAGTCGGCTTCTATCAAGCGATCGTCGAACTGGGGTTGTCATTCGATCTGGTGATTGGAAGTTCAGTGGGGGCCTTGAACGGCGCCCTGATCTCAGCCTGTGGTGTGTCTGACGCCATGCCCTACCTCGCTTTGGTGCATACGAGTATTGAGCATAGTCGAGATTGGTGCAGCCGACTGCTGAAATCGGGTTGTCAGGAGCCGTCTGCACAACGGGCGTTATCCCCAGTCAGTTGGTGCAGTCGTCTTCTGAAAACGACACCGGGCACCGAGAACGTGCCCGCCATCGTTGGCTTCGGCGCCGCCGCCAAGATGGCCCGGGAACGCCTGCCCGAGACCACCGCCCATTTGGGTCGCTTGCGGGATCGGCTGCATACACTGCTGGCCGACGCGATTCCCGGTTTGACGCTCAACGGCCATCCCGATGAACGGCTGCCCAACACCCTCCACGTGTCGTTTCCCGGTGTGAGCGGCCGGGCGTTGCTGCAAGCGGCGAGTACCGACGTGGCCGCCTCGGTGGGCTCCGCCTGCCACTCGGAACACGACACGGTGAGCGGCGTGCTGGCGGCGATGGGTGTGAATTCCATCCGGGCGGCGGGCGCGGTGCGGCTCTCGGTGGGGACGATGACATCGGCGGAAGACATCACCCAGGCCGCCGCGGCACTGGTCGAGGCTTGGCGGCAATTGACCCGGCAATGAAGCCCGCCGACTACGACGCCTGGTACGACACGGCACGCGGCCGCTGGATCGGCGAAACCGAGCTCCGGCTGCTGCGCCATCTGCCCAGGCCGTGGCTGTGTATGCCGGACAGGGTGCGTGGAGTCATCAGGGATGAGGCCATCAAATCGTTGCCTATGTCGAGTACGACCTCATTTTATTCAGTTCATCGTAGGTCGATGATAACTGTGCAGGGATCGCCCGCGAAGCGGTCAGTAACGGGTTCCCTGCTTTATCTCCCCCACAACCATGCCGCGCCGCGTACGCCGCTGGAGTCGCCGTGCTGGGCGGGATTGAGGCGGGTATCTACGCGGTCCGAGAACACGTATTTGCCCCACAGGCGGGGAATATTTCCATACAAGCGCGACAGGTTCGACACGCCGCCGCCTAACACGATCACATCCGGGTCGAGGATGTTGATTACGCCTGCCAGGGCGCGCGCCAGGCGGTCTTCGTAGCGTGCGAGTGTTGCCTCGCATACTTCATCGCCCGCAGCGGCGCGCACGGCGATTGCGTCCGGCGTGAGGCTATCACCGGTGAGAGCAAAATGATCGCGCGTCATGCCTGGGCCGGAGAGCAGGGTTTCGATGCAGCCCGCCTTGCCGCAATAGCACGACGGGCCGGGCCACTCGTGTTGTTGCGGCCATGGCAAGGGATTGTGGCCCCATTCCCCGGCGATAGCGTTCGGCCCCGCCAGCAACCGGCCATGCGCCACGATGCCGCCGCCCACACCAGTGCCGATGATGACACCAAACGCCACGTCCGCGCCCGCCGCCGCGCCGTCGGTGGCCTCGGAAAGGGCAAAGCAGTCAGCGTCGTTTGCGATACGCACCGGGCGGGCCAGCGCCTGTTCCAGATTTTGCTGCAAGGGCTTGCCGTTCAGGCAGGTGGAGTTGGAGTTTTTGACCAGGCCGCTGGCGCGCGATACCGCCCCCGGCGTGCCGATGCCAACACTGCCTTGCGTGCCAAGCTCGGCCTCGATGCCCGTCACCAGATCAACGATGGTACGCAGCGTGTCGTGATAGTCGCCGCTGGGGGTGGGCAGACGGCGGCGGGCAAGGATAGCGCCGTTATCATCGAACGCGACGGCCTCGATCTTGGTGCCTCCGAGGTCAACGCCAATGCGCAGGGGGCTTGTCATCGGTTGTCCGGATTAAACGCAGGCTGGCTCGGAATACTGCTGCGCACCTGATCGAGTTGCTCGCACATCAGGCGCGCGCCTTCCAGGATGCGCGGCGTGGGACGGGTGATCAGATCAGGGCGGATGGCAAGCAGGCGACCGCGTTTTTTGACGGCTTGCAATTGCGGCCAGCGCCGCCACTCGTCGAGCCAGGGGGCGCGCTTTTCGCCGGCGCTGCTGACGATGATGGTCTGCGGATCGGCCGCAAGCACGGCCTCGATATTCACTTCCGGCGACAAGGCGGGAAGACCGGCAAAGATATTCGTGCCGCCGCACAGCCGTATCACATCGCCGATCATCTGCGTGCCGCTGATGGTCATTAGCGGGCGATTCCAGATCTGGAAAAACACACTCACCGGGCGGCGTTCGGCGTACTGATTGCGCAGGCGCGCATATTCCGCACGAAATGCCGCTGCCGCCCGTCGCGCTACCGTTTCCGTTCCCGCCAGGCGACCCAGGGATTCAATGTTCACCGCCACATCTTCAAAGCGACGCGGTTCGCTGACATAGATTTTCAACCCAAGCTGACGCAGCTTTTCGACCTGTGGTTTGGCGTTGCCGCTGTCCCAGGCGACAATCAGGTCGGGGCGCAGGGCGATGATAGCCTCCAGATCAAGATTATTGCTGTCGCCGACGCGGCGTATCCGGCCGGCCTCGGGCGGGTAGTCGCTATAGCTGACCACACCCACCACATCGGCCCCGGCCCCCGCCGCAAACAGGTTTTCGGTGGCATGCGGCGCAAGACTTACGATGCGCCGCGCCGGACTGTTCAGCGACACCATGCTCCCGATGTCGTCCTTCACGGTAATGGCGGCGTGCGCGGAAACTGACGAGAATATGCAAAGGAGACAAACCATACTAAAACGGAGATGGCGAAACAGAAAAATCATCACGGTCTCAGGTTTTGAAATGACGTTAAAGAAAAAGCATTTAGCCACAGAGTTCACAGAGAAAGAAACCAAGGGTTACCATGGATTTTCCCTTATTCCAATTTTATTTCTATTGCCGACCACCCTCTCCCCAACGGCTTCGCCCCCCCTCGCTACGCTCTCCCCGCATTGCGGGAGAGGGGGTGATAATGCATCTTTAAATTAAAAATGGAATTACCCGCCCAGTGACCAGAAAAAACACGCAGAACCCCTGTCACCTCTGTGTTCTCTGTGAACTCTGTGGCTTGCATCTGCGTTTTTCAGGATAATTTCTTGTGCTCACAGTTTTTGCGAAATCGCTTTCTCCACCGCGCCCAGCAGGCGGGGATCATCGGGTGTCATGGGACTCTCGAAATCGGCGATCACCTTGCCCTCCCGGTCAATCAGGTATTTGTGAAAATTCCATTGGGGATAGCTGCCATTACGCTGGCGCGCGAGCTCCTGGTAGAGCGGGTCGGCGTGATGCTGCGCGACTTTGGTCTTTTTGAACATGGGGAATTTGACTTTATACGTTGCGTCGCAGAAGTCCTTGATGGCCTTGTCATCACCTGGCTCCTGCTGACCGAAATCGTTGGAGGGGAAGCCCAGCACGTAGAATCCCTGATCCCTATAACGTTGATACAGTGACTCCAGGCTCTTGTACTGTTTGGTAAAGCCACAGAAGCTGGCGGTATTGACCATGAGCAGAACCTTGCCCTGATATTCCCGGCAAAGATTGACAGGCACTTTTCCGCCGAGCGGGATTTTGTCGAAGTTTAATGCGGGCGAACAGACATCGGCCGCGTGGGCATTGCCAATAAAAAAACCAAACAGCGTAACAAGAAGCAGTCTCTTCAACATGGTTTTTTGCTCTCCTCTTAACGCAGGGGTGATTGGCTAATTAAATGGTATACACCTTCGACCTTTATATCTTGATACGGTTCCGTACTGACATACCTTCACCCCCACACCAGCACCACAATCATTAGTACACCGGCCTCCGTCAACTCACATATCGCACCGGCGATATCACTGGTCAGCCCGCCGATGCGGTGAATCATCATGCGCCGCAATACGTAACCGGCCACCAGCAGCAAGAACAGCAGTATCAACCCACCCCATCCCACCAGGAATAACGTGCCTGCTGCCACCGCGAGCAGCGTCCAGCCCACCGCCTGCTTCGGCACATTGGCGGCGCGCTCCGCGCCGACTTCATCGGTTTTGGCATAGGGGGTATTCAGCAGCAGCGCGGCAATTGCAGAGCGGCCCAGCACTGGGGCCAATAAAATAATTTCCAGCGCCGATTCGGCCACCAGCACTGACAATGCGGCAAATTTCATGATCAGCGTCAGCATCACCACCATCATTGCCGCCGGACCGCTGCGCGGGTCCTTGAAGATTTCCAACGTGCGCTGCCGGTCGCCATGGCCGCCTGCCCAGGCGTCGGCGCTGTTCGCCAGACCCATGATGTGCACACCCCCGGTAATCAGCGTCCATACCAGCAGCAGCAGCGCCGCCTGCACGCCTGGATCGGTATCGGAAAGCAGCCAGTGCATCAGCACCAGCAACACGCCAATCAGCAGGCCCACCAATGGATAGGCCAATACCGAGCGTCCCCAGTCCTGCGGTGTGGGATAGGGCTGCGCGGGTACCGGGATACGGGTCAGCAACTGTAGCGCCAGCCAGAACGAACTCAGCATTACAGTGCCCCCGCGTGAAACAGCAAAGACGGCAAAATTTGCCCCTCACTCTCATCAATGCGGATGCGCGTGATACCGGCGTTCGGTACCTGCAGGCGGAACATGCGCTCCAGCGGCATGTCCAGCACGCGGTGTACAATCATGCGGATGACACCGGCATGGCCGACGATCAGAACATGCTTTCCGGCATGGCGCGTCAACAGATCCTCCCAGGCGGGAATCACCCGGTCATAAAATGCGGTGAGGGACTCCGCGCCTGGAGGGCTGGTATTAATCGGGTCGGCCCAGAACCGCTTCAACAATAGAGGGTTTTGCGCGGTGACTTCAGCGGCGGTAAGCCCTTCCCATTCGCCGAAGCCGATTTCGATCAGGCGTTGGTCAAATTCCAGGGGCAATGCGTGGCGCGCCGCCAGTTCGCTGGCAAAATCGGCGCAGCGCGACAGCGTGGAACTGACAATCACATCCCACGGGCGATGGTCGGCCACGGCCGCGCGCATTTGCGCCCAACCCTTCTCGCTCAGGGGGTCATCAATCTGACCGCGGTATTTACTCCCCCCCACCGGCTCGCCATGGCGAATCAAATCTATTATCGTCACTTATTAACCTAAAAAGGATTCAGAGACCAGGGAACGCCGCCCTAGCCTCCGTTAAACTCAGATTACCCACCCAGCCACGGTAATGAAAGCAATCACTACCAGCCACAACGCCACTGTGCGCCACACCAGCGCCATGGCCGCTTTTACTTGCAGGGTATCGGCGAGGCGTTCATCCGTGCGAACGCGCAGATCATCGCCATCCATGCGCAGAGCACCAAGACCGCTCGCCACCAGCACGCCCGCGCATCCACTCACCCAGTCGGCGCGCCTGCCACGCCCTTCCTCCCGCCATTTATACATCGCATCGGCAAAGCTACCGGCCATGGCATAACTCAATGCGGTTAACCGCGCCGGAAGCCACCCAAGTATGCCACACAACGCTGAGCTTGCGTCAGCGTAGCCGCCAGAGTCCTGCGGCTGCTGGCTCGCCATCAGATTTTTCAGCAGGGATGACAGCCTGTAGAGCACAGCGCCCATCGGGCCAAGCACAATAAACCAGAACAGCACCCCAAAAATACGTTCGCAGGCCTGAACCAGAATGGCTTCGATAACAGCATGAACCAGTTGTTTCGAATCGGCCGGCGCACCGGCAGTGCCTATCAGTGCAACCGCGCAACGGCGCGCAGCTTCCTTGTCGCCCGCTCTGTACGCATGAACAAACTCGCGGGTATCGCTATCCAGATCCCCTGCGCCCAAACAAAGAAGCAGAACTGCAACTGAAAAAACAAATGCCAGCACGCCCAGCATCTCGCCAAGCAGGTAATGCGCGGCAGCCACACCAAACGCCACAGGGAGAATCATGAGCAGCACGCCTGCCGCACTTTTCCAGCCAGCGCCCTCGCCCAGCCGCGTCTCCACCCACCCGGCAAAACGCTTAAACCAGCCGAAACTCCGCCATGCCGTGGCTTTCCCCCAAACACGATCCAGCGCCAGGCCGACAAGAATCTCAAGCAGTATCATGACCCAGCTCCATCCCTGTTGCCTGTCCCAATAACGTGCGCAATCTATCCCACTCGAACGCCGGGCCGGGATCTGTCTTGCGTCCCGGCGCGATATCGCTATGGCCCACGATGCGATCAGGCGTGATGGCGGGATAGGCTGCCGTCATCGCGCGCACAACTCCCGCGAGGGCCAGATACTGTGCATCCTCGTAAGGCCGGTCATCACACCCCTCCAGCTCGATGCCGATGGAAAAATCATTGCAGCGGTTGCGGCCATCGAAACACGACTGCCCAGCATGCCAGGCGCGCCGCTGCAACGGCACATACTGGATTATCTCACCATCGCGGCGGATCAGCACGTGCGTCGACACGCGCAGCCCGGCGATATCCTGGAAATAGGGATGCGCCTGCGGATCGAGGGTGTTGGTGAACAGCGCATCAATCCACGGGCCGCCAAAGTCGCCAGGCGGCAGGCTGATGCCATGAATCACCAACAGGTCGATCACTGTGTCTGGCGGGCGCTCGTCATGATTAGGCGACGCCACCTGGCGCGCGCCTTCCAGGCTGCCGCTCGCTATATCCACTTTCATGCCCATACCTTTAGCTTACGGCCATCGGCGTGACAAACATAGCATCGCCATAACTAAAAAAGCGGTAACGCTGCTCTATCGCATGGCGATAGGCCTCCATGACACGCTGATAGCCGCCAAAGGCGCACACCAGCATCAATAGCGTGGATTCCGGCAGGTGGAAATTGGTGATTAGGGCGTCCACACTGATGAAACGGTAACCGGGATAAATAAATATGTCTGTATCGCCGTGAAAGGGCTGGATGCTGCCGCTGCGCGAGGCGCTTTCCAGGCTGCGCACCGCGGTGGTACCTACGGCAATCACACGCCCTCCCCGCGCACGCGCAGCACGCACCTGCTCGCACACCGTGGCACTCACCTCCACATATTCGGAGTGCATGCGGTAATCTTCGACGCGCTCGCTGCGCACCGGCTGGAAAGTGCCCGCACCGACATGGAGCGTAACAAACGCCGTTTGCACTCCCATAGCGTTGATCTGCGCCAACAAGGGGTCTGTGAAGTGCAATCCGGCGGTGGGCGCCGCCACGGCACCAGGGCGGCGGGCGTAGACAGTCTGATAACGCTCGCTGTCTTCTCTCTCGGCGGCGCGCGCTATATAGGACGGCAACGGCATGCGGCCAATCTTTTCGAGAATGGCAAACACTGAGCGCGGCTCATTGAAGCGTAGCTCAAAAAGATCATCGTGCCTGCCCAGCGCCTCCGCCTCGACCTGCCCCTCCAGCATCAGCAACCCACCGGCACGTAGCGGCTTGCTGGCCCGCACCTGCGCCAGGACACGATGCTCATCCAGCACCCGCTCCACCAGCACCTCCACCTTGCCGCCGGTGGACTTGACCCCGAACAGCCGCGCGGGAATCACCCGTGTATCGTTAAACACCAACAGATCGCCCGGCCTCAGCAGATCCGGCAATTCCTCGAAGCGGCGGTCTTCGGGCGCACCCCCCTCGCCCAGGCACAGCAAACGGCTCGTGCCGCGCACCTCCGGCGGGTGCTGGGCGATGAGTTCGTCAGGAAGATTGTAATGAAAGTCGCAGCGTTGCATGGCGCGCGAATAGTAGCAGTTTTGCCACACCCGTTCGAGAGGTGTGAAGCACCCCGCCAAAAAAACTCAATTACCACCTTGCCGATTTAAAGAAATCCTTTATACTAGCGGACTTCGTGCAGTCCCAAGCCGGGATGGCGGAACTGGTAGACGCGCCAGACTCAAAATCTGGTAATCGTAAGGTTGTGAGAGTTCGATTCTCTCTCCCGGCACCACGCACTCCCACATAAAGCAACCAAAAAAGCCACTTGGCACTTTTTTTGCCGACCTGCACAGAGAAACCCTTCGCGGTGCTTTCCTCTTTAGTTACCTTGTGTCTCTTGCTAAGATGTACTAAAAACTAAAACACGCTTTGGAGCACTTATGCCCGGCACACGCTATACATTGGAAGTCCAGCCGCAAATTCCCGCGCGCCTGAATGGGCTGGTGGAGCTTGCCAACGACCTGCTTTACAGCTGGGACCGCCAGGTACGGTCACTCTTTGCCCATCTGGACTATGACCTGTGGGAAAGCAGCGGCCACAGCCCCAAGGTGTTTCTGCGCCGTATCTCGCAGCAACAGCTTGACGAGGCGGCACAGGATCGCATCTTCATGGAGAGCTACCACCGGGCGATGTCCGCCTATAACAGCTACCATCGGGAGCACACCCACTCAGATACCGAGCAGTTGCTCGATCACAAAACCGATCTGGTGGCCTATTTTTGCGCCGAGTTCGGTTTTCACGAAAGCCTGCCCATTTATTCCGGCGGCCTTGGCATACTGGCAGGGGATCATTGCAAGGCAGCCAGCGACCTGGGCATCCCTTTTATCGCGGTGGGCCTGTTGTACCGGCAGGGATATTTCACCCAGACCATCGACGGGTACGGCAACCAGATCGCCCATTACACACCCACCAACTTCGCCGACCTGCCGATCATCCCCGCCTGCGATAAAAAAGGAGCGGAAATCCACGTGCATGTGGACTTGCCGGGACGGCGCGTCATGCTCAAGGTGTGGCAGGCCAAGGCCGGGCACATCACGCTGTACCTGCTGGATTGCGACCTGCCGGATAACTCCGAACAGGATCGCACCATCACCTACCAGCTCTATGGCGGCAATATCGAAACGCGCATTCAGCAGGAAATCGTGCTTGGCATCGGCGGGGTGCGCGCACTGCGCGCCCTGGGCCGCCGCCCCACGGTGTGGCACATCAACGAAGGACACTCCGCCTTCCAGATCCTGGAGCGTTGCCGTGAACGCACCCAGCGGGGATGGGATTTCGACAGCGCCCTGGAGTGCATCGCAGCAGGCACCGTGTTCACCACCCACACCCCCGTCCCGGCAGGCCATGACATCTTTGATCATAGCCTGATCAGCGGTTATTTTACCGATTACATCAAGCAACTGGGGATCAACCTCGACAATTTTCTGCAACTCGGTTCCAGTCCCGGCAGCCAGGGCAGCTTCAACATGACCGCCCTGGCCCTGCGCGGCTCACGTCTGCACAATGGCGTCAGCCGCATTCACGGCGGCGAGGCGTCGCACATGGAGGGTTACATCTGGCCCCAGGTGCCGCACGAGGAAAATCCCATCAGCTACGTTACCAACGGCGTGCATGTCCCCACTTTTTTGGCACGTGAGTGGGTAAACCTGTTCGACATGCGCCTCGGCGGCGAATGGCGCAGGGAACTGCGCAACGAGAGCTATTGGCGGCACATTGACGAGATACCCAACCACAGCTATTGGAGCTTGCGCCAGTCTCTTAAATCCAAGCTCCTGGAAAACGCACTGCGCCGCGCCACGCGGCAACACCGCCGCAACGGTTGCAGCGTCACGCAAATCGAACGCCTGACGCGCTATCTCGCGCCTGACAACATTGACACGCTGGTGCTCGGCTTCGCGCGGCGTTTCGCCACCTACAAACGTGCCGCGCTGCTGTTTAACGATCCCGAACGCCTGGCACGCCTGTTGAACGACCCCAAGCGCCCCGTTATCCTGATCTTCGCCGGCAAGGCCCACCCGCGCGATCTGCCCGGCCAGCAACTGATCCAGACCATTCACAACTTCTCACGCCGCCCGGAATTCGAGGGCCGCATCCTGATGCTGGAAGGTTATGACCTGGCGCTGGCGCGCAAACTGGTGACCGGCGTGGATGTCTGGCTCAACACACCCGAGTATCCCCTGGAAGCCAGCGGCACCTCCGGCCAGAAAGCGGGTATCAACGGCGTCATCAACCTCAGCGTGCTGGATGGCTGGCGGGGTGAGGGCTACAATGGCGAAAACGGCTGGGCCATCAGCCCGCACGGTCCCCAATACGATGCCCTGCAGCGCGACGGAGAGGAAGGCCAGGAATTGCTTGATCTCCTGGAACACGAGGTCATCCCCCTCTACTACGACCGCAACGGCCACGGCTACTCGGAAGGGTGGGTGAAAAAGTCCAAGGCCTCCATGAAGTCGCTCATGCCGCACTTCAACTCGCAACGCATGGTCATGGACTATGTAACCCGCTACTATGCGATCGCCAACCGCCAGTGCAAAATTCTCTCCGAGCAGGATGGCGCACCCGCGCGCGAGCTTGCCCAATGGAAGAAAAAAATCGCTCACAACTGGCACAAAGTTCAAATACGCCGCATCGACGACGCGCCCCAGGAGATCAAAGCCGGTAGCGCCTTGCCCATCCGTGTCACCGCCAACTTGAACGACCTGGCGCCAGAAGATGTGGTTGTGGAATGTCTCATAGGCATCACCTCCGAAAGCGGCGAGTTTGTTATCAACAACCGCCAGCAGTTAGCGGCAGCAGGGTCCAACGCTACCGGCGAGACCCTGTTCAAGCTCGACTTCTCTCCAAGCCTTTCTGGGCTTCAGCATTACAAACTGCGCATTTACCCTTATCACAAACTGCTCAGCCATCCGTTTGAAACGGGCTACATGATTTGGCTGTAAAAGGGATCTCTGGGAACCTCACGGATGAGGATTGCCAGAGTAACTCGCTCAACTATTTCCCTTGTTGACAACGCGACTATTTCCATTTAAAGTTTATTTCAAGTACATTTTATTGGAATTCTATTTCACAACACCAGTAATTATGTAGGGTGCATCCCACACACCCTACGATTCCGCTATTGATTTAGAAATGGAATTAATGGCCGCGTCTCATAAGTGAACCGATTTGACGGCCCAGAAAAGGCCTTATTTTTTGCCCATTAACATGTATTTTTTATACATTAAATAAATATACGTTAAGAATGTTCCGCTGCCTGACGATACAGGACAGCACTATCAAACAGCTGAACATGTTCTCGCAATTCGCAAACGCACTTTAGCAAGAATTCTGTAGTGGGGCGTAAGGATTATTAACCTGTTATTGAGCATGGATTTTTATACATTTCACAACTGAGGAAATTCTTCATGAGCACAAGTCTGTTTGAGAAACTGGGCGGCAATGCAGCGGTGGATGCAGCGGTGGATATTTTCTATCGCAAAGTTTTGAGTGATGACCGTATCAGCTCTTTTTTCGAAGGGGTCGACATGGACAAGCAGGCTGCCAAGCAAAAAGCCTTCCTGACCATGGCCTTCGGCGGCCCACATAACTATACCGGCAAAGACATGCGCGCAGCTCACGCCCCCCTGGTGGCACGCGGCCTTAATGACAGCCATTTCGATGCAGTAGCAGGGCATCTTCAAGCCACACTTAAAGAGCTTAACGTGCCTGCCGAGTTGATTGCCGAGGTCATGACGATTGCGGGCAGCACCCGCAACGATGTGTTGTGCCGCTGATATAAGCACACACCGATTGCCTCGGGCATCTTCTATTTGAGATTTCATCCCCTTTCCCTTGGCGGAGGAAGGCTCCCCTTCCACCCCACCTTTCTCCATCAAACGGGAAGGGGGTGAATTTAACAAGATAGCTCAGAGGCCATCACCCGCAACTAACCCGCCAAGTTGTTCTTGCTTGACCCCCAACACGGTTCGCCATGCCACGTATCTTCTTTGAAAAACAAAGTTACACATGTCAGGGCAATGAATCCGTCCTGGATTGCCTGACAAGCCATGGTGTACCTATTCCATCCTCCTGCCGTAGCGGTATTTGTCAAACCTGCCTGATGCGTGCCGTTGAAGGTGAGGTACCGCTGGCCGCGCAGCAGGGGCTGAAAGAAACCCTGCGGGTACAGAATTACTTTCTGGCCTGTGTGTGCAAACCCACCAATGATCTCAAGGTCGCCCTGCCTGATGCCGAAGTCGGCGCCAGAACCAGGGTAACGGTTTTGGCAAAAGAAGTGCTGGGAGGCAATATCACTCGCTTGAGACTGGGATGCACCCTCCCCCTCGATTACCGTCCCGGACAGTTTGTGCAGTTGCACCGTGATGACGGCCTGGTACGCAGCTATTCCATTGCGAGCCTGCCGCAACTTGAGGAACCGCTGGAACTGCATATCCGCCGCCTGCCGGAGGGACGCATGAGCGGCTGGATTCATGACATCCTAAAAACAGGGGATACGCTGGAAATATCCGGGCCGACGGGACAAGGGTTTTACTTGCCGGGCCAGCCAGATCAAGGGTTGTTATTGATCGGCACGGGATCGGGACTTGCCCCCTTGTGGGGCATCGCACGCGACGCCCTGGAACAGGGCCACACCGGACCGATCCACCTGTATCATGGCAGCCGCGATGCGTCCGGCTTGTACCTGATCAATGAACTTCTCGAGCTGGCAGAACAATATCCCAACCTGAGCTACACCCCCTGCTTATCTGGTCCGAACATACCGAAAGGATTTGCCGCCGGGCGCGCTGAACAAGTGGCCTTTTCACACCTGCCCAAATTAACCGGCTGGCGCGTCTTTCTCTGCGGCCATCCCACCATGGTGGCCACCACCAGGAAAAAAGCCTTTCTTACCGGCGCATCGATGAAGGATATTTACGCCGATCCTTTTGTGATCGCGGCTGACTCCATCAAACCTGCTGCTTGATTTTCCCCTCACCGCCACACCGGAAGGCTTTTTATTTTCCGCCGGACATATTACCCTGCCAAACTATCAGCGTGATTTGTCCGGAGTATTGAATAATGAAAGGCCGCTTCATCACCATCGAAGGCATCGAAGGCGTCGGCAAGACCACCAATCTGGAATTCATCCGCCACGCGCTTGAGGCGGCGGGTAAATCGGTTGTGGTGACCCGTGAACCCGGCGGTACGCCGCTCGGGGAAGAAATTCGCAGCCTGGTGCTGGGCCATCGTGACGATGGCATGGCCAGTGATACCGAGCTGCTGCTGATGTTTGCGGCGCGTGCCGAGCATCTGGCGCGCGTGATTCGCCCGGCGCTTGAAGCTGGCAAGTGGGTGTTGAGCGACCGCTTCACCGACGCTACCTATGCCTACCAGGGCGGCGGGCGCGGCATCCTCAAAGGGCGCATTTCAGCACTGGAGCAGTGGGTGCAGGGTGATTTGCAGCCCGACCTGACGCTATTATTAGACCTGCCCGTGGCGCTAGGCCTGACAAGGGCAGGGCGGCGTAGCGCGCCGGATCGTTTCGAGTCGGAACAGACGGCCTTTTTTGAGCGGGTGCGGCAGGCCTATCTGGCGTTGGCGGCGCAGCATCCGGGGCGTTATAGGGTGATTGACGCATCCCCACCGCTGGATGCGGTTCAACACACCATAAAGCACGCTCTATCAGATTTTCTCGCCGCATCATGAACGGATTATTTCCCTGGCATACCGCCCAATGGCAAACGCTGACCCGGCGCCTGCGCGACAATATCCTGCCGCACGCCCTGCTGCTGAACGGCCCACCCGGCGTTGGCAAAAATCACTTTGCCGGCCTCTTTGCCCGGTCAGCGCTCTGCGAAAACACGCCGGCGGACGGCCTGCCCTGCGGGACATGCCGCGGCTGCCTGCTCAATCAGGCGGGTACGCATCCTGATTACAAGCGGGTAAGCCCGCTGGAAGACAAGAAGATCATTGGCGTTGACCAGGTGCGCGAGATCGGCGAGTATTTTTCCTTGAAATCACATTATGCGGGTTACAAGGTGGTCATCATTTCCCCCGCATCCGCCATGAACACGCAAGCCGCCAACAGTCTGCTCAAAACCCTGGAAGAACCTCCGGCCCATGCACTACTGATACTGGTCACTGACAGCGCCGCGCTTTTGCCCGCAACCATCCGCAGCCGCTGCCAGCGCATCGATTTCACTAAACCGCCGCAGGATCTCGCCCGCGACTGGCTCACCACCCGGATCGAACCGCCTCATGATGCCTCTGTGTTGCTGGCGCTCGCCGATGGCGCGCCACTTGCCGCCCTGGAACTCGCCAGCGGCGATAAAATAGGCCGGCGCATGGCGATGTTCACGGATTTTGAGACACTCTCGCAGGGACGGGCCTCGCCGGTTGCCATTGCCGGGGCATGGCTGAAGTTTGAGCTGAAAGAGACGCTATATTGGATGCGCGGCTGGATAACCGACATGATCCGCATCAAATCGGCTGTCCACCCCCCTACCCTGGGCAACCAGGACATACAACAGCGCTTGCAAGTCATGGCGTCGATGCTAGACTTGAGAACTCTCCATCGCCAGCTTGACCGCATCGGCGAAGCGGCGCGGTTGGCGAACGGGCAGATCAACGGACAGATGTTGCTGGAAGATATATTGATTGCCTGGACAGCATGTCTTTCCAGGCAGGCACGGAAAAAAGATGGTTAAACATGGCTGAAGAAGAAAACTCAAACGCTACCCAAGCCACCCCGGCAGCGCAGCGGCAGGGCATACTGTCGCTCGCAATAAAGGACAAGAACGCCTTATATGCCTCTTATATGCAGTATGTCAAAAACGGCGGGCTGTTTATTCCCACCAATAAACCCTACAAGATCGGCGACGAAGTCTTCCTGCTGCTCACGCTCATGGAAGAGACCGAAAAAATTCCGGTGGCGGGGCGCGTCGTCTGGATCACCCCGAAAGGCGCACAAGGCAACCGGATTACCGGGATAGGCGTGCAATTCGGCAGCGATCCGGAGAGCGACCTGGCGCGCAAGAAGATCGAAACCTACCTGGCGGGGACGCTGACATCGGGCCGCCCTACGCATACCATGTGACGCCCCCAAAATCCCCCTACCCCCCTTTTGCTGGTGGTCTGCTTCGTAAATGGCGGAACAAATAAAACGGATGGATTTTGGCGCAGGGCAAGACGCAACGACGAGTCATAGCCGTAGCTATGGCGAGGAGTTGCAACGCGGCCATGCGTCAAAAGACGCCGTTTTATGTTTCGTTATTTACGAAGCAGACCACTAGGGGGGGATAAATCAGCGAAGAGTTGTAAACCATGCCCGCCTTGCTCGTTGACTCCCACTGCCACCTCAACCGTCTCGACCTCGCCGCCCTTGGCGGCGACATGGACGCCGTGATGCAAACCGCGCGCGAGTACGGCGTCGGGCATATGCTGTGCGTCTCCATCGACATGAAGAGCTATCCGGCCATGCTGTCGCTGGTGAAACAGTACGATCACGTGTTCGCCTCGGTGGGCGTCCATCCCAATGAGCGGGAGGGCCATGAACCCAGCGCGGAGGAACTGGTAACGCTGGCGCAGGATTCCAAAGTCGTCGCCATCGGTGAAACCGGCCTGGATTATTTCCGCAACGAAGGCGGCCTCGAATGGCAGCACGAGCGCTTCCGCCGCCACATCGCCGCCGCGAAGATAACCGGCAAGCCATTGATAGTGCATACCCGCGAGGCCAAGCAGGACACCCTGCGCCTGCTGCGCGAGGAAGGCGCCGACCAGGTGGGCGGCGTGATGCATTGTTTCACGGAGGATTGGGAGACCGCCCAGCAGGCGATGGACCTGAATTTTTACATCTCATTTTCAGGCATCGTAACATTCAACAGCGCCCGGGAACTAAAAGAAGTCGCCGCGCGCATGCCTGCCGACCGGATACTGGTGGAGACCGACGCCCCCTACCTCGCCCCCCTCCCCTACCGAGGCAAGACCAACCAGCCCGCCTACACGCGCTACGTTGCGGAACAAATCGCCGCGCTGCGCGGCGTGCCGCTAGAAGAAATTGCGGAGATCACCACGGCCAACTTCTTTAATCTGTTCAGGCAGGCGGCTGGGAATAAATAGGGGCGGACATCGCGGGCAAGCTCGCTCCTACACCAAAGGCCGAATCATATGACCAGCCCATTTTTTATCGCATAGCGGATCAACTCTGCGGTATTTTTCATGTTCATTTTCCGCAGTGTTCGTGCGCGGTAGGTGCCGATGGTTTTTATGCTCAAATGCAATTCCTCGGCGATCTGGGCCGGGGTTTTACCTGAGGCTATCTTGCACAGAATTTCGAGTTCGCGGTTGGACAGGAGTTCATGGGGGGCATTCACCGGCTTGAAATCCAGCTCCCCCGCCAGTCTCTCGGCGGCATACTCGCTTATGTACCTCCCACCATGGGCCACCTTGCGGATAGCCTTAACCAGTTGCCCGGGCGCGCTTTCCTTGCTCAGATAACCGGCCGCACCTGCCTTCAGCACCCGCACCGCATATTGGTCTTCGGGATACATGCTGAGGATAAGTACCGGCAATCCAGGTCTTTCGATCTGGATGCGTTTCAGCACCTCCAGCCCGCTCTTTCCGGGCAGCGAGATGTCCAGCAGCACCATGTTCAGGCGGTCTTTGCGCAACCACTGGATCGCATCATTGCCATTTGCGGCCTCTCCTACCACCTGTATGTCCTCGGCCCCTTCCAGCATGAGTTTGAGACCCTCGCGCACGATGGCGTGATCCTCCACAAGGAGTATTTTTATGATCTTGTCATTCATGTTTTTCCTCCAGTGGCATACGCAGGACAACCGTCGTCCCATGCCCCGGCGTACCGGTACTATTGAGTTCCCCACCAAAGTACCTGGCGCGCTCACGCATGCCCACAATCCCCCATGATTTCCCATTCGCCATGTCGGCGGGGGCGATTCCCTTACCATTGTCGGATACTGTAATCATGACTCCACCGGCGCAAGTCTGCGCTTTGACAGCCACCCGGCTTGCACCGGCATGGCACGTGATATTGGTGAGCGTTTCCTGAAAGATGCGGAAAATCGCGCTGGACAGATCCCGGTCCATCTCCATCTCCGGCGCATCCATTTCCAGCGCGCAGGGTATCCCCATCCTTTTCTGAAATTCCTGCGCCTGCCATTCGATGGCCGCCCACAGGCCGAGATTGTCGAGGATACTCGGCCGCAGATCGGTAGCAATCTTCTTTACCGTTTGGATGGCGGAATCCACATGGCCGATAACACTAGCGGCGCGTTCGGCGGGAAAATTTCGGGATTTCGCCATGACTTTGGCGAGCCAGCTCAATTCCATCTTGATCGCCGTGAGCATGGCGCCCAATTCGTCGTGAATCTCGCGTGCGATGCGGGTACGCTCCTCCTCCAGAGCGGTTTGCAGATGGGAAGACAATTCACGCAAGTTCTGGACGGAAGGCTTTAATTCCTCCTGCGCCAGCCTGGCTTTTCCGTATTTGCCCATCGGATGGAGCCGCGCATCCTGCGGATGGCCCCCACTCATCTGGGCTTGCAGTGATTCGATTTGCCGAATCAGTTCTGCCTTGGTCATTTTATGGTATGAGGTCACAGATCAAGTTCCCGGAGTATTCTAGATTATAGAAGAGTTCGATATAAAACTTGCCTTCCCGCGCACCCCCAGTTTGTGTAGGAGAAATGCTTACGCGGCATTCCGGCTTTGCTCCATTCCCCAGCGGCCCCCTGTATAGGCATAATACCGGCCGATGCTGCACCCCTCCAAAGGCCATAACATACCGCCTGTAATACGCCGTACATTTTTTCATGCTAAAGGTGGCCTTTAGGCCAGATCAAAAACCGTGTACCATTCATAGGTGGAAAGCGGGGAAAAAAGGAAGGGAGAAAGTCTTATGCCACTGCAATCTATCCCTATCAAGGTTAGCCTGCCCCATCTCAAGGCATCCTGTAGCACGTGCAGCCTGTATGAGCTTTGCCTTCCCTTGGGCCTAAAACAGGATGACGTGGACTCCCTGGATCAAATCGTCAATAGCCGCCGCAAATACCGGCGCGGCGAACATCTCTACCGCGCGGGCGACCCGTTTCATTCGTTATTTGTAATTAAAAGCGGATTTTTCAAGGTTTTCGACCTGGACGCAGAAGGCCAGGAAAAAACCACAGGCTTTTATATGGCAGGCGAACTCCTCGGCATCGAGGCGATCAACGCCAACCGTTTTAACTACAACGCCGTGGCGCTGGAAGACTGTGCCGTGTGTGAGATTCCGTTTCGCGACCTGGAAAAGCTGAGCATCACCATCCCGGCGTTGTCACACCAGCTACACAGGCTGATGAGCCGCGAAATCATTGCAGAACAGCAGCATATCCTGATGCTCGGCAACATGAAGGCAACACAGCGTCTGGCGGCCTTCCTGATCAATCTGTCCCAGCGCTTTGGCGCGCGCGGCTATTCCCCTACGCATTTTTATCTACGCATGAGCCGCGAGGAGATCGGTAATTATCTGGGGCTATCGATTGAAACCATCAGCCGTCTTTTGAGCAAGTTTCAGGAGGAAGGGCTCATCACTGTGCATAGCCGGGACATCGAGATCAAGGACCTTGCGGGGCTGAAAGATTTGGCTGCCAATCCCGCATAAAAATCACTAGCAGCCTGTCGGACTTAGGGGATCGTAGCGAAAAAGTGGGAGAGCGAGGACAGTTTTTCGCTATTTTATTGCTCACACTACCCCTGCGCATTTGGTGCGCACGGCTGAGCCGCGAGGAGAGAAAGGACCTGGCGGGGCTGAAAGATCTGGTTGCCAGTGCAATGTTGGGTCCGCTTCGCTTGACCCAACCTACCTTAAGTGAGCACTCTTGCAACTAAAACCAGATTCAACCCCGCCAAAACATCCTCACTTTATCGCAAGCTTCTTGGCTGCGGTCACCGCCTTTTTCGGCAACGTCAGCGTCAACACACCATCAGCATATTTTGCCTGGCTTTCGGTCTCATCCACGTCTTGGGCCAGCGTAAAGCTGCGGTACATGCTGCCATAATAGCGTTCGCTGCGCAGCAGTTTCTCGCCTTCCTTTTCTTCTTTCTCTTTTTTCACTTCGGCGCTGATGGCAACCTGGTTGCCATTGATCGTTACATTAATATCCTCTTTGTTCACGCCTGGCATCTCGGCACGCACGGTGTAGGCCTTGTCGTTCTCGGAAATATCGAGTGTAACCTGCGGCTTGCCCAGCATTTCATGGCGCAATGGCCTGACAAAGTCCCGCATCAACTCTTCAAGCCTGTTGTCAAAGGCACTGATATCAAAGGGATTAAAACGCACAAGATTGGTCATGGCATGTCTCCTTTTCCTTAAGTGGGAACTACGGCATCAATATATACCAGGCTAACTCAAAAAACCTTGATATAGATCAAGGAAAATGTGGTTATTACCCCTCATACTGCGCGGTGTAGACGGTTAGTAAAATGCTTTTAACGGATGCGAATCTATATGGTTGCCGATATCACCTTTTACGATGTCTCGGAAGATCAGCGCGCGCTGCTGCGCAGGGCGCTTCATAATTATCCGTTTTGGGATGCCAGGCTGGTGGAGGAACCGCTGAGCCTGAAAAACACCGCGCTTGCGGAAAAGAGTACAGCGATCTCAATCTTTACCGACAGCCCGATCACCAGGGAGATATGCGAACGGCTTCCAGCGTTGCGCCTCGTGGCGACACGTTCTTCCGGTTTCGATCATGTCGATCTGGCGGCGGCGGCGCAGCACGGGGTAACCGTGTGCAATGTGCCGCACTACGGTGAAATCGCAAAAGCGGAATATGCCTTCGGCCTGCTCATCGCCCTGATGCGGCGCCTGACGCCCACGTTGAAGCGATGTTCCAATGGCAACTTTTCCCGCATCGGGCTAACGGGGCAGAATTTGCACGGCAAGACATTGGGGATTATCGGTACTGGCCCGGTTGGGACGCGGGTAGTGCGCTTCGCCCACGCCTTCGGCATGCGCATCCTGGCCTGGGATCCCCTGCCCAATGCGCAACTCAGCCAGGATTATGGCGTGGTCTACCTGGACCTTGACGCCTTGTTGCCACAGGTGGATGCCATCAGTCTCCACCTGCCTTATACCGGCGCCCTGCCTCACCTGCTCGATGAGGCGCGGCTGCGATCACTGAAGGCGGGAGCGGTGCTGGTCAATACCGCGCGCGGGGGGCTGGTCGACAGCCGGGCATTGGCGCGGCTGCAGGCGGAGGGGCATTTTGGCGGTCTGGCACTGGATAGTTTCGAGGGGGAAAGGGTGTGGCTCCATGCCCAGGCCCCCCTGCCGCGTGACCTGGCATCAACGCAGCTTGAGCAGGCGCTGCACAGTTTTCAGTTGCAGTTGGGTGAAAATATTATCCTGACGCCGCACAATGCCTTCAACACCGTCGAGACATTAGACCGAAGCCTATCAACAACGATTGAAAACATAGGCGGATTCTTTGCCGGACAACCGCAGAATGTCGTGAAACTTGAGCGTGAATCACCGCTCGAATAATGCGATGGATTCTACGTGCGTGGTATGCGGAAACATGTCCATGACGCCTGCGCTGACCAGACGGTAGCCGTGATTATGCACCAGCTCGGCGGCGTCGCGCGCCAAGGTGGCGGGATTGCATGAAACATACACCATGCGTGAGGCGCCAAACGCAGGCAGGTGTTTGACGGCCTCCAGGGCGCCAGTGCGGGGCGGGTCGAGCAGTATCTTGTCAAAACCGGGGCCGACCCATGAATGGTCCACAGCAAGACTCAAATCAGCGGCATGGAACTCAACATTGGTGATGCCGTTGCGCTGCGCGTTGTCGCGCGCGCGCTGCACCAGCTCCTCGCTCCCCTCTACGCCCACCACGCTGCCCGCGCGCCGCGCCAGCGGCAGTGTGAAATTGCCCAAGCCACAAAACAGATCGAGTATCCGCTCGCCGGGCTGCGGGTCCAATAGCGCCAGCGCATGGTTGATCATCGTGCGGTTGAGTCCGGCATTCACCTGGGTGAAATCGGTGGGCAGGAAGAACAGTTCGAGATCATAATCCGGCAGGCGATAGCTCAGCGTGGCGGATTCCGGCCACAGCAGTGTCACTGTCTCTGGTCCGCCCGGTTGCAGATAGATCTGAAAACCGTGACGCTCGCCAAACCCACGCAGCCTGGTTTGATCGTCCCCATCAAGATCGGTAAGGGTGCGAAACACCAAAGCGGTTTCGTGGTCGCCTACAGCAATCTCAATCTGAGGGATGCTGTCACGCGCGTCCATGCCATCGAGCAACGCCCGCAACTCCACGATGCGCTCACCCACGGAGGGATCAAGCACATCGCAGCGCGTCAGGTCGGCGAGCAGGTTGCTGCGTTTTTCGCGGAAGCCCACCAGCATCGCCGATTTTTTTATCACATATTTCGCACTCAGACGCGCCTTGCGCCGGTATCCCCAGTGCGGCCCGGTGAGCGGGGGCAACAGGGATTCAGGGGCTACCTTGCCGATGTGCGCGAGACTATCGAGCAGCACCTGCTGCTTGGCCAGAATCTGCGCCTCGACCGCCATGTGTTGCAGGCTGCAGCCGCCGCATACATTAAAATGCGGGCAGCGCGGTTCAACCCGGTGCGGCGAGGCTTTGAGTATCTGTACCGCCTGGCCTTCATCATAACGCCGGTGCTGGGCGACATAGGTAAACATCACCTCTTCGCCCGGCAGCGCCCCTTCGATAAACACCGCCTTGCCGCCGATATGCGCCACGCCACGGGCGTCCTGAGTGAGAGATTCAACATCGGCCCGCACCGGTTCGACCGGCATTTTTTTGAGATTGCGTCTTGTCATGCTTGAGAGTTTATCCTAAAAACGGCTATTCCCCGCAGAGCGCGCAGAGAATGAAGAGTAAAAACAAGGCCTTGGCAAGATGTTCCGAGTCACCCGCCGGGTGGGTGTGCTTGTTACGCTAACTCTCTGAATTTCTTTGCGTCCTCTGCGTTCTCTGCGGTTCAATCGTTTTTTTTAGGTTTATTGCTGCCACGCCTGTAGAAACTCATTGAGGTGGGGCTTGCGCTCTTTGATCAGCGCATCGCGCAGGCGTTGACACTCCCCAGCGTAGGCCTCGGCAGTAAGACGCCCCCTGATCAACTCAAACCGCAAATAGACGAGGTAGGTATTGAGCACATCCGTCTCGCAATAATTGCGGATGCCAATAATATCGCCGCGCTGGTAGCTGTCCCACACCTGGGCGCCGTGCATGCCCATCTTGCCGGGGAAGCCCAACAGGGTGGCGATATCGTCCAACGGTGCGGTGGCGCGCGCCTGAAAGCCCGACAGCACATCCATCAGGTCGGTATGCCGGTCATGATAGCGGTTCAGGTAATTGTTCCAGCGAAACTCGCGATTATCATCGCCGGTATCCCAGTAACGCGGCGCGGCGATGCCGTGCAGCAAGGCGCGGTAGTGCAACACCGGGAGATCAAATCCGCCGCCATTCCATGTCACCAGGGTGGGCGTGAATCTGTCGATGCCGTCGTAAAAGCGCTGGATCAACTCCTGCTCCGGGGCATCCGGCTCACCCAGCGACCATACCTTGACGGTATCGCGGGTGCGCAGCACTGCGGAGATTGCAACGATCTTTTGCAGGTGCAGACGCAGAAAATCCGAACCGCCGGTCTCCTGGCGGCGCAAGTGATACATCACTTCAGCAACGTCTTTGTCGTTCAAGCCCTCCAGCGCATGGAGCCTCCGGCCCGCCTCGACATCAGGCACCGTTTCAATATCAAAGACAAATACATTCATCCTGTAAACCTCTTTTTGTCCACGAAAAACACAAAATTCACGAAATAAAACAAAAACATGGACTGCTTCAGAAACTCACCGGATGGGTGGCAAGCAACACACGATATGTATTTGAATATTTTCGTGTTTTTTCGTGATTTTCGTGGATAAATAAGTTTTTCAGGCTCATTCAGGAAATACCCCGGTAGACAGATAGCGGTCACCCCGGTCGCAGGCAATGCTCACGATCACGGCGTTCTCAACTTCTTGTGACAGACGTAACGCCGCGTACAGTGCGCCGCCAGAGGAAATGCCAGCGAAAATCCCCTCGCGCGCCGCGAGCAGCCGCGTGGTTTCCTCTGCCTCCATCTGCCCCACTTCCATGACACGATCCACCCGTGAGGCGTCATAAATCCTCGGCAGGTATTCCTTGGGCCAGCGGCGGATGCCCGGGATATTGGCGCCTTCTTCTGGGTGTACGCCGACAATCTGGATAGAGGGATTTTTCTCCTTGAGATAGCGCGATACGCCCATGATAGTGCCGGTGGTGCCCATGGCGCTGACAAAGTGGGTGATCTTGCCGCCGGTGTCACGCCAGATCTCCGGCCCGGTGCCCTCGTAGTGGGCGCAAGGATTGTCAGGATTGGAAAACTGATCGAGCCGCTTGCCCTGTCCCGCCTGCTCCATATGCACAGCCAGATCACGGGCCGCCTCCATGCCCCCTTCGCGCGGGACCAGCACCAGCTCCGCACCAAAGGCCTTCATCACCGCGCGGCGCTCCACGCTCATGTGCTCGGGCATGATCAGCACCATACGATAACCCTTGATGGCGGCGGCCATCGCCAGGGCGATACCGGTATTGCCGCTGGTGGCCTCGATGAGGGTATCGCCAGGCGCAATCTCACCACGCGCCTCGGCATGACGTATCATGCTCAGGGCAGCCCGGTCTTTCACTGAGCCGGCGGGATTGTTACCCTCCAGCTTCACCAGAACAGCGTTGCTGGTCGCGCCCGGCAGACGCTGCAACCTGACCAGCGGGGTGTTACCGACAAAGTCTTCGAGTATTGGGAAGTTCATAGCACTGATTTTATCTCAATTTTGCGGGCAAACGCCCTTTTCTTTAGAATAAAGCCGATAGTTATTCTCTTACAGCATACGTGGTTACCCCCTGACTGACGCCCCCATAAAAATACATTGTAATCACGGAATACCTTCTATGTATAAAAAAAGCCGCGCCCTGAAAGTGGCCGTACTGACGTGTTTGGAAATCATGCTGCTAATGACAGGCAAGGCACATGCGGAAAACAACAAGGAAGCCGGAACAAAATGGCTCTCGGATGAGGATTTTCTGGGCAAAATGCCTGTCATCCTCTCCGCCTCGCGCCTTTCTCAACCCGCGGCTGAAGCGCCCGCCGCAACCACCGTCATCGACCGCGACATGATCAGCGCCTCGGGAGCACGCGAGCTGGCCGACCTCTTCAGGCTGGTGCCGGGCTTTCAGGTAGGGTATGCGAGCGGCCACTGGCAAACCGTGACCTACCATGGCCTGGCGGACACCTATGCAAAACGCCTGCAAGTCCTGGTCGACGGACGCTCGGTATATACCCCTGCCTTCGGCGGCGTGCAATGGAGCGACCTGCCGCTGGCACTGGACGACATCGAGCGCATCGAGGTGGTACGCGGCCCGAACATGGCGAGTTATGGCGCCAACGCCTTTCAGGGAGTCATCAACATCATCACGCGCCATGCGTCACAGGATGCGGGCACGCGCATCAAGGCGATAGCGGGATCAAAAGGCGTGGCGGAGGGCTTTCTGCGCCATGGCGGCACAAACGGCAACCTCGACTACCGCTTCACCGTCGGCCACCGCGAGGATAACGGCTTCGATAACCGCAACGACAGTAAACGTGTTTCTCTGGCCACACTGCGCGCCGATTACCGTCCCAACACGAATGATACCGTCATGTTTCAATTCGGACTCAACACAGGCCCGCGCGGCATGGGTGAGCCACCGACTCAGGCTAATCCCACGCCCACCAATAACGAACACACAAGAACCGTAAACAGCCGCTATGAACAGCTCCGCTGGCAACGCAGCATGAATGCCGGGCAGGAAATCAGCATTCAATTCTTTCACAATTACCACAAGGCCAGCGAGTCATGGCTCACACCACCACTGAAAGTCATCGGCGGCGCGCAACTCCCCATGAACGAGGACGTGACGGCAGAGCGTTATGACCTGGAACTGCAACACAACCTGAGTCCCTTTGAAAACTGGCGTTTCGTATGGGGCGCGAGCACCCGCGTCGACCAGGTCACTTCACCCACGTTCCTGGGTATGACACAAACACTTAACCATAGGCTGCATCGCCTGTTTGGCTCCAGCGAGTGGCGCATCACGCCGGCATGGCTTTTGAACATGGGTGCAATGCTGGAAAAAAACGATATTACCGGCTCGGATATTGCACCACGTGTGGCGATGAACTACCTGATCAACGAACACCATTCGTTGCGGGCCAGCGTTTCGAAAGCGCTACGTACACCAGTGATATACGAAAACCGCGCCGACTATAAGGTAACCTTCGGGCCTCTGCTAAATCACCTCTATCTGGGCAATAATGCTCTGACGCCAGAAACCATCGTCTCACGCGAACTGGGCTATATCGGCAATTTCCCAGCGGCGCACCTCTCACTGGATATCAAGATTTTTCAGGACGAAATAAAGGGCCTTATCAGTGCGGGCCAAACCTCTTATGCCGCCGACAATGTCGACGGAAAGACCCGGCAATTCCTGAATGGCGACAACGCCACCATCCGTGGCGCGGAAACCCAGATAAAATACGCCCCCCACAAAAGCACGCAAGTGATATTGAGTTATGCCTATACCGATATCAACAGCAGCAACTACTGGATTCGCTACTCAACGACAGCCCCCACCAATTCGCTCAGCCTGCTGGCCATGCAAAACTTGCCGGGCAATTTGCGGGGCAGTCTTGGGTACTATCAAACCGACAAGGTCTATTACATAGGTATGGTTACAGCAGAGAGTGCAGGCGCAATGAAACGGCTCGATCTGCGTCTTGCACGCCCGTTCCGTGGCGGTGAAATTGCAGTGGTTGCTCAAAATGTCCTGGATGGCTACCAGGAATACCGATACCAGAATATCTTTGACTCGCGCTGGTATGCAACACTGACTCTGGACCTGCAATGATCGCCGCGCTTGAGTGTGATCATAGAATGACGCAAGAGAAATGTCTCGTTTCGTGATCAATTATGTTTTTGGAAAAACGCACTTTCTGCTTTGTTTTGTGCTGCTCATCACCTCGACGGCCATTGCCAATGCAGCGACTACTATTACGATAATCGCCAATCCACAAGATGATGCCCACACTGAATTGATAGAGGGCATGAAAGACGCGCTTGCGCGATACCCTGACAACGGATTCAATCTCAACGTCGTCCCCCTGGCATCGCTGGATAATAACACCGTTCGAGATCGGGACTTTCTGGATACCAGCCTCATCGTCACAGTGGGCACGACAGCCGCACAGCAGGCTGGACAACTGAACATCCCGGCGGCCACCAAAACACCGCTGCTTCACGCCCTTATTCCCAAAATAAATTTTGATAACATCACCCAGCGGCGGCGGACTGAAGCTAATCCTGCGCGCGATTTGTCCGCTATCTATCTTGATCAGCCGCTGCCGCGACAGCTCGATCTATTGAGCCTGGCGCTGCCGCAATACAAGCGCCTTGGGGTAGTATTGGGCCCAGCCTCGCAAACACTTCTTCCAAGCATGGAAAACGCCGCAGAAAATGAAGGTTTACGCATTTACAGCCGCACCGCAAGAAACGGCGGCTCGCTGATAGCGACACTCAACGATGTGCTGGCAGAAAGCGACATGATATTGGCCATTCCTGATCCATTGATATTCAATCGTTACACAGTGCAGAATCTGTTATTGACAACCTATCGCCAGAAAATTCCCGTCATTGGTTTTTCGCATGCCTATGTCCGTGCAGGGGCGCTTATGGCAGTCTATTCCACACCCACGCAGATCGGCCAGCAAGTCGCGGAGGCGCTGCGTCTGGCCGCCACCAAAAACTGGAAACTACCAGCACCACAGTATCCGCGCTATTACACCATAACGATCAACCATCAGGTGGCACGTTCCCTGGGACTGCATCTGCCCGACGAGAACGCTCTCCAGCTTCGTTTGCAACAGGCAGACAACCCATCCTTATGAAGCGCTGGAGCATTAAAAACAAAATCCTGCTTCTGGCGCTGCTGCCCGCCACGGTCATCGCCCTGCTAATCACTGCTTACTTTACCAGCATGCGCATCGCAGACCTTGAGCAGACATTGCTGAATCGCGGCAAGGCCATAACAACACATGTAACCCAGGCCAGCGAATACGCGGTTTTCTCCGGCAACCATGACATCCTGCGCGGCCTGGCGGATGCCGCGCTCAAGGAGACCGACATCGTCTCGGTTGTTATTGCAAACGCCCAGGGTGTGCCACTGGTCAAATCAGGCTCGACCCTGGCACCTGCGGGCTTGCCAATAAAGGCGGACTCAAACATCTCCGCAACACTGTCAGCGGATAAACAATTCCTGGTATTCCGTTCGCCGATCTTTCTCACCGCCATCGCCATCGACGACTACGCAGACACAACAGAAAGTGCACAACACCAGTTACTTGGGCATGTCACCATCGCACTGTCACGGGCAAGCACAGTGGCAAGACAAAAACAGGCACTTATTGCCGCGCTGCTTATGATTCTCGCAGGATTGACAGTGAGCGCATTCATCGCGCTGCGCATGGCACGAGGTGTTACACAACCGATCATGAATGTGACCCAGGCGATGAAACGGCTGGAGCAGGGCGATCTTGAAATTCATGTCGTACCGACATCCAGCGATGAATTGCGCATCCTTGAAACAGGCATTAATTCGACGGCCTCCGCACTTAAAGCCGCTCAAGAGGACCTGCAAGGAAAAATAGCCCAAGCCACGATGGATTTGCGCAAAACACTGGACATGATGGAGATGCAAAATGCAGAACTGGATGCCGCGCGTCACAATGCGCTTGAGGCGAGCAAGGTAAAATCAGAGTTTCTTGCCAACATGAGTCATGAGATCCGCACCCCGATGAATGCGATTGCCGGATTCACCAACCTGATCCTGAAAACAAAGCTGGATGATGAACAGCGTGACTACATCGAAACTATCCGCAAATCCTCTGAAAATCTACTCGCCATCATCAATGACATTCTTGATTTATCGAAAATCGAATCAGGTAAGCTGATATTGCAAAATGTCGCCTGCGATCTGCGCGAATGCCTCGACGAGGTGCTGTCCTTGCTCGCACCCGTCGCCCATGAAAAGGGACTGGAGCTGGTACCGCTTGTCTATTTCGATGTGCCGTCCCACTATAGCTGCGATCCTCTAAGAGTAAAACAGATCATCACCAATCTGGTGGACAATGCCATCAAGTTCACCCATGCGGGCAGTGTAGTGGTTCGCGTCATGCTCGATGATGAAGACAGCCCCGACCAGACTGCACTGCGCATCAGTGTTACCGATACCGGCATCGGCATCACCCCGGAGGATCGGCAACGGCTGTTCTCAGCCTTCACCCAGATAGATACCTCGGACACTCGAAAATATGGTGGAACGGGGCTTGGACTTGCCATCTGCAAGAAATTGGTCGAACAGATGGGCGGCGAAATCGGGCTGGAAAGCGAGCCTGGCAAGGGATCAACCTTCTGGTTCACCTTGCGCGGAAAAAAGCTCGCCGCCCCGCACCATGCCCAGCCCGCCACCACTCCGTTAGCGGGCTATACGGTCTTGCTGTATGAGTCACATCCTCTGGCACGGTTGGCGGCCTATCACACCCTGACGGGGTGGGGCATGTCGGTTACAGAGGTTGAGGATCTACCGGCCCTAAAGCCGATGTTGCGAGATGCCGCCGCACGGGGCATTCGCGACCCGATAGTGGTGCTTGGCGCTTCGCGGCACAATCTCGAATCAGACACGTTTTTTGCAACGCTCAAGGCGATCAAGGCCGATGCCGGCTGCAAAGTCGCGATACTTGTGAGTGACACCAGGCAAGACACATTAAACCGCATCTCTGCCAGCGGTGCAGATGCTTGCCTGGTCAAGCCCTGCCGGCATAAGGATCTCTATCGGGCGCTATGCCATGTTGCAAGCGGTAACGCACCCGCCGAACAAGATGCTTCCTCCTTGCAAACATCCGCGTCTGCCGTGCAGCGGCTTGCCGGCCTGCGGATATTGGTAGCGGATGATAATCCGATCAATCGCAAATTCATTACCACATTGTTACGGCAACAAGGCGCGCACACCACCGAGGCCGAAGACGGCCAGCACGCCATCAACGCGGCAACCACACAGCGTTTCGATCTCACTCTAATGGATATTCATATGCCTGTGATGAACGGCATTGAGGCATCATCCCGTATCCGGGCGCGAGAATCGGGGGGACAACGCACCCCCATCATCGCCCTCACCGCCGATGCCCTCATCGCAGAACGCAACGACATTGGCGCCGCAGGGATGGACGATTTGCTGATCAAGCCGGTTCAGGAAGAACAGTTGTGGCGCATGATTGAAAAGTGGGTACATCACACAGCACCGGGAACACTAACCGCCACGCACATAAATCAGGCCAGCGATACTACGCTGTTCGATGAGGCCTTAGGGTTACAACTGGCGGGAGGCAATGCCGCGCTTGCCGCAGACCTGCTGGCCATGCTGCTGGAGGACTTGCCCAGGCAGCGTAGCAGGCTTAATGACGCCTTAGCCAGCGGGAATATGGGGGAGCTTCTGGAGCACGCACACAGACTACACGGATCGGCATGTCAGTGCGGGGTTCCCGCATTGCGGGCCGCCGTAGCGCGGCTGGAAAGTGCGATAAAAACAGAAGCGGGACTAGCATCTATTTCCGCTGCCCATACCCACATGGAATCGGTCAACAAGGAGATCGAGCGCTTGCTCACCTTTTGCCGCGCTTGAGCACAACCACATTGGATGGCGGTACCACAGGGAGCGCAGGCGACTCGCCCATTTCAGGCACCAGCAGCTTTAGCAAAGGCACGAATTGCGCCTCGTCATAGTCCTTGCTCGCCTGTTCCATCGCGTCGACGGTCTCATTTAAATAGTACCAATCGACATCGCGGCTCTGCGCGAGCATGATTTTGTCATGCCCGGTTTCGGTCAGTCCTTCCTGCGCATAAAACAATTCCTCATACAGCTTCTCACCCGGCCGCAAACCCGTATACACAATCTGCACATCCTCTCCGGGGATCTTGCCCGACAGGCGGATCATCTGCTCGGCAAGATAGCCGATCTTGACCGGCTCCCCCATGTCCAGCACGAAGATCTCACCGCCCTGCCCTATCACGCCCGCCTGCATAATGAGCTGACAGGCCTCGGGGATAGTCATGAAATAACGGGTGATCTCAGGATGGGTTACGGTGACCGGACCGCCTGCCGCGATCTGCTTTTGGAACAGCGGCACAACACTGCCCGCCGAACCCAGCACATTGCCAAATCGCACAGTGATAAAGCGCGTGCTCGAACGCCGGTCCAGCATCTGGCAGAAAATCTCGGCGACCCGCTTGCTGGCGCCCATCACATTGGTGGGGTTGACCGCCTTGTCAGTAGAAATCATCACGAAATTGGCGCAACCGTATTTATCCGCCGCCAGTGCCAACGTCTTGGTACCGAGCACATTGTTGCGCACACCTTCGCGTGCCTGGCTCTGGAGCATGGGGACATGTTTATAGGCAGCGGCGTGGAAGATCATTTCAGGGCAGTATTTGCTCACCACATACTCGACGGCGACCTTGTCGCAGACATCGCCCAGGCAGGCATGCAGCACCAGGTCTGGATACGTGCGGCGCAATTCCATTTCGATGCTGTAGAGATTGAACTCGCCACGCTCAAACAGCACCAGCGAGGCCGGCCCCAGGCGTGCGATCTGCCGGCACAGTTCGGAGCCGATAGAACCTCCCGCGCCGCTTATCAGGACGGTCTTGCCAGCCAGCCCGTTACTGATCGACTGCCAATCCAGCGACACCGGCTCACGGCCCAGCAGGTCATCGATAGCCACCTCGCGCAGATCCCGCACGCTTACCATGCCAGACACCAGATCCTGCATACGCGGCAGGATTCTGAACACCACGCTGGCCTGTTCGCACAATTCGACCACGCGCCGCACCTGGGCATTGTTCGCCGAGGGGATGGCGATCACCACCACATCCACGCCCATCTCATCGACGACCCGTGCCACCTGATCGAGGGTACCCAACACCGGCATGCCATGCACCTTGGCGCCCTTGAGCTGCGGATTATCATCCAGAAAACCGACGGGTACGCATTCATTGTCCCGCCGCATATCGCGCGCCAGCATCTCGCCCGCCCGGCCTGCACCCAGAATCAACACCCGCTTGCACTCAGGGGCGGAACTCAGGTTAAGACTGCGGTCTTTCCAGACACGATAGATCAGGCGCGGCGCACCCAGCAGGAACACAAGAAAGAGGGGATACAGGGCCAGCGTGGTACGCGGTACGCCATCAAGGCGGTTAAACAGAAACAGCGCAAGACTGACCGCCAAACCGCCTATCACAGCGGCGCGCAGGATATTCCAAAGATCCGGGACACTGGCGAAACGCCACAGCCCGCGGTACAGACCGGTCCACCACAGCACCAGCCCCTGGGCGGCAGCAACCACCACCAGCATCTGCATGAAGGCGGCGCCCTCCACGGCCTGAAAAGAAAAGCTGTGCCTGACAAGATAGGCTGAACTCCATGCCAGCAAGACCATACACAGGTCATGTACGGCAATGGCAAGACGACGATTCACAACTTTCATCTAGTACTTCCTTTAACGTCTTTCCACTTCTCCAACCGGTGGCGGAACAACTATCAAAACCTGCTTACACCATAATACCAACCCGTTTACAGGAAGCAAGGATTTCCTATAAACAGCAACGTGTTATACAACTCTGTTGCGCTCAATACCCGAGAAAAACGCTCTGATATTTTCGGCTGTTTCGTTAACCAGACGCTGACGCGCTTCACGGCTCGCCCAGGCGATATGCGGTGTAACAATCAGGTTCGGCACATCGCACGTCAACAGCGGATTGCCATGTACCGGCGGTTCCTCGCGCAGCACATCCACCCCCGCCCCGCCGAGTCTGCCGTTACGCAGCGCCTCTGCCAGCGCTTCCTCGTCCACGATGCCGCCACGCGCGGTGTTGATGAGCAGGGCATCGGGTTTCATCAGCGCCAATTCCTGCACGCCGATAAGGCCGCGCGTTTCGGGCGCGAGCGGGCAGTGCAGGCTGAGTACATCGAGCTGGGGCAACATCTCGTGCAGGGGCATCCGTCCCGGCGCTGCACGGGCGCCCGCGCGTTGCGCTACCAGTACCGTCATCCCAAATGCCTCGGCAACCCGCGCCACCGCCTGCCCCAGCTCGCCGTAACCGATAATGCCCAGCGTCTTTCCGGCGATCTCGCGGATCGGATAATCCAGCAGGCAAAACTGCGCGCTCGCCTGCCAGCGGCCTTCACGCAGCGCCCTTTGATAATCCGGCAGACGAATCGAAAGCGCCAGAATCAAAGCGAAGACATGCTGCACCACGGAGGGCGTGGCATAGCCACGCACGTTGCACACGGCAATCCCGTGGCGCCTGGCCGCCTCCAGATCCACGTGATTGGTGCCCGTGGCGGCGATGCAGATCAGGCGCAGCTGTGGCGCGTTTCGCAACGCCGCTTCATCCAGCCGGACCTTGTTGCTGATCACCACCGTCGCACCCGTGATTCGCCCGGCCACCTCGGCGTCATGAGTAGACTCATATGAGCACCAATCAGGCAGTGTACGCTCAAGCGCGCCAAGCTCCAGATCTCCGCAATCCATCGCGCCGCGGTCAAGCAGGACAGTCAACATAAGGTCACGTGCTGTGCCAGCGCCCATTGCACATGCTCGCGCACCAATGCAGAAGGGTGATCGGCCCGCGCCTGAAGGGCAGCGATATTGGAGGGGGTGGAAGGGGCATTGCCGAGTGCCACAGCGATGTTGCGCAACCAGCATTCGTATCCGATGCGGCGTATCGCCGAACCTTCGGTGCGTTGTAAAAACTTCTCTTCGCTCCAGGCGAATAATTCGACTAGCTGCGGCGCATCCAGGTCGGCGCGGGGTGAGAAATCGCGTTCGCCAGTGGGTAGGGCAAAGCGATTCCACGGGCAGAAAAGCTGGCAATCGTCACAGCCATATATCCTGTTTCCAATCAATGGCCGGAACTCGACAGGAATAGGTCCGCGCAGCTCGATGGTGAGATAAGAAATACAGCGGCGCGCGTCGAGCCGATAGGGGCCAATGATGGCCTGCGTCGGGCACACGTCGATACAGGCCCGGCATGTGCCGCAGTGGTTATGCGCCGGAGTATCCACCGGCAGTGGCAGATCAGTATATAACTCACCGAGAAAAAACCACGAACCCGCATGCTGATTAATCAGGTTAGTGTGTTTACCAATCCATCCCAGCCCGGCCTTTTGCGCGAGGGCCTTTTCAAGCACCGGCGCGCTGTCGGCGAAAGCGCGGTAGTTGAACGGCCCCGCTGCCTCGCCAATACGCTGCGCGAGTTTTTGCAAGCGTCTGCGCAACACCTTGTGATAATCACGGCCCAAGGCATAACGTGAAATATAGCCCAGGCTTGCGTCTGCCAAGACAGATTCAGGATCGGCACCCGAGGGCGGTAGATAATCCATGCGCGCCGAGATAACGCGCAACGTGCCTGGCTGCAACTCCTCGGGCCGGCTGCGCTTGCTGCCATGACGCGCCATATATTCCATCTCTCCATGATGGCCCGCATCCAGCCAAGTCATCAAATGAACTTCAGCCTCTTCCAGTCGGGTGTCGGCAATGCCGACCTGCTGAAAACCCAGCGCCTGCCCCCATCGTTTGATGTCGGCGGCAAGCTTGGTGAAATCGGTTGACACATTATAGCCGTTGCAGGATCACAGCAAATCCAGCGTCTTCGGCTGTATACCCTCTTCCATCGCCATCACCGCCTGCTTCCAGGTAGGGTCGCTACGCAGTTGCGTGCGGCTGACGGGGTTGCGTCCGTGCATGCGCACCAGGCGGAAGTGGGACGCCGGATCATCATGGCTGCGCATCCCGTCCAGCAACTTTGCCATGGCATTGAAATCATTACACGCCAGCACCATGTCACACCCGGCATCCAATGCCGCATGGGCACGGTCCACGATGTCACCGGCGACGCTCGCGCCCTCCATCTCCAGATCGTCACTGAATATCACGCCCTGAAAGCCCAAGCGTTTGCGCAACACCTCCTGCATCCAGAAACGCGAAAAACCCGCAGGTTCAGGGGCAACATTCGGGTAAATGATATGCGCGGGCATGATCGCCGCCAAGCCATAATGGATCATGCGCTCGAAGGGCACGATATCGTCGAGATAGATATCGTTGTAACTGCGCTCATCCACCGCGACATCGACATGCGAATCAGGCGCCACCGCACCATGGCCGGGAAAGTGCTTGCCCGTTGCCGCCATGCCAGCGCGGTTCATGCCGGACATATAGGCATGGGCGAGATCGGCGACAATTTCAGGGCTACGGTGAAAGGCGCGATCACCGATCACTCCGCTCACGCCATGATCCAGATCCAGCACTGGCGCAAAACTGAAATCCACCCCCACGGCGCGCAACTCCACCGCCATCAGCCAGCCGATAATCTCAGCCAACCCTTTGGCGCGCCTGGGATCATGTTCATAAATCACACCCACATCACGCATGGGCGGCAGACGCGTAAAACCATTACGAAACCGCTGCACCCGCCCCCCTTCGTGATCCACCGCCACCAACAGGTGCGGCGCGCGCAACGCATGTATCTCCGCAACCAGCGCCTCAACCTGCACAGGATCTGCGTAATTACGGGTGAATAAAATAACGCCCCCGACCAGAGGATGCAGGAGCATCTCGCGTTCTTCGGGTGTCAGCGCAAGCCCGGACACACCGAGCATTAAGGGGCCTAACGACATTCAATGATCTCCCAACTGATACTTCCTCACCGCATTGCTATGCTCTTGCAGTGTTTCCGAAAAATAGTGGCTGCCATCACCTCGCGCCACAAAATACAAGGCCTTGCCTGGCGCCGGATGCACTGCGGCTTGCAGGGCATCGCCGCCGGGCATGGCGATCGGCGTGGGCGGTAGGCCACGGCGCAGATAGGTATTGTACGGGTTATCCGTCATAAGGTCATGCTTGCGCAGGTTACCGTCAAAAGCGTCGCCCAGGCCGTAAATAATGGTGGGATCGGTGGCCAGCGGCATACCGATTTTCAGGCGGCGGATGAATACGCCCGCAATCATAGGGCGCTCGGCAGGTGCGGCGGTTTCTTTCTCGACGATGGAGGCCATGGTCAGCGCCTCATAAGGTGTTTTATAAGGCAGGTCCGGGCTGCGCTTTTGCCAGGCCTCATCCAGGCGCTGGCTCATCAAACGGTAGGCGCGCTGCAAAAACGCAACATCAGTGAAATTGCCGGAAAACTGGTAGGTATCCGGGTAAAAACGGCCTTCCGGGTGTTGGTCCGGCCAGCCCAGCTTGGCCATGATCTGCCGATCCGTCAACCCGGACAGGGTGTGTATCAACTTCGGGTGGCTGTTGACGGCGGCCATCACCTGCCGGAAGTTCCAGCCTTCCACGATAGTCAGCGCATATCCCACTACCTTGCCCGTCACGAGATTGTCCAGCAGTTCCACAGGAGTCATCACGGAGGTCAACTGGTATTCACCGGCCTTGATAGAGTGCTCCTTGCCCTGCCAGCGCGCCAGCCATACGAGATAGGTGGGGTGATCAATCATGCCGCGCTGCGCAAGATCTCTTGCAACCTCCTTCAAACCGGCGCCAGGCATGACGGTATAAGAGACGCTCTTTTCCGGAATGTGCAACGGTGTTTCGACGAATTGCGTCATATCCATGTACAGCCAGCCGAAGGCAAAGCTGCCGAACAGGACAAGGAAACCGGTAAGTTTGAACAGGATATTTCGCATGGTGTGAGGTCGGGTTTAGGACAAAAAACCAGCACAAAAGCACCGATGACGCATATAGCTTGAGTCCACTGGCGTGCATATGCAGAACGACGCCCAGCTTTTACACATCCGTGTTGAGCGATTATTAGGGCGCATTGTAAGGGCCAAGAAACCGTATGCCATTGAAGTGGATAAGGTGCGTAGGGTCACTCGCACACCAGACCTCGGTTTCCCATGCCACGACTGAAAGAAACTTCCGGAAGACTTCACCACGATCAGGGAAAGCAGTCACATAGACAAGACCGGCCTTTGAATTCTTGAATAGAACAGCAAGCTCAGCGTGACGACCTCCATCAACGGGTCCGCTGCTAGCGACCGCCTCAACTAGAATCAGCCAATTCTTCTTTCGGTAGTAGATGATGACATCGGGCATCTTCCCATGGTGCCCGACCTTCACTCCGAGCGAAGCAAGGAGTTCTTGGTCGAAGTATCCCCACTTTGTCCCAGCATCACCAACGTAAACAAGCTCTCCGCCCGGCGCGTAAAACGATCCGAAATCCTCAATGATGGAGCGAATGAGGTCGGAATGCTCGCCAGCACTGATCGTTATTTTCTGCCCAGCCTTCACCTGTACCGGGATACGATGAAGTTCTCGTGCGCTCGCGTATTGTGCGGCGAGTGTCCCATGGGTCGCAAGGTAAGTTTCTAGCGAACCGCCCCACGTCTTTGAACCGAACTGTTTTAGGAGTGCGAGGGTATGCTCCTCAATTTGGTAGCAGTTTTCAGAGCTATTGACCGCCCTATCTGGTTTATCGGGATTGTGCAGTAGCACACCTGCTGATACGAGCTGTTTAACGCTGTGCTTGCGCACACTCTCTCGTGTGTTCTCAGCGTAATTTCTATCGAGTTTCTCTCGTGCAAAGTCAAGAATTGCACGGATACCAAGCATCGGGTTTTTTGCGTCACCCCAGCGTCTCTTGGGCGGAAGATCGAGAAGCGCCAACAGACAAATTGCCGTCCTGTCGTTGAGTTGCTCATTCGGCATTCCGAGAGCTTTGAGAATGCTCAATGCTTCGGCTATACGTTTTTCTTTTGTTGTCACGCTTCTTGTAGCCCTTCAACTAAATGATCGATTGCCTGCTGGTCACTTGGAAGACCCTTTGCCATTTTTCCTAAGGCCATGAGCACCTCGCGGCTTGGAAATTTCATTTTCTTGAGGTCAGTTGCGTTGACCTGAGTGTGACCATTGAAACGCCGGAAACATTCATCCACGGCGGTTGTGTTGAGGAAGACGGCCAAGCCTCGCGCCAGAGGCTCCGGCAAGCCATGCTTGCTCTCGTGAAATACATTTAGATGATTTTCGAAGCCAAGCACTTCCGCATTGGGAAAGGTATCCGGCTGCACCACGCTCGCCATAATACGTCGTTTCTCTTCCTTGGATGAGAAGCGACGAACCACGCAATAGAAGCCATTAGGGAAAAGCCACTTTTCCGTATCCAGGTTGCGAAGAATGGCGTTTGGTTTTTTCATATCTTTTTTCGGCCATTCAGTACGCTGGCCACTAAAGTGCCCCGGGTAGAGTAAGGGAACGGTGCCTGGTTCTGGCATGCCACGCAGGTGATCTTTCAGGCGAAAATCTACCACTGGGCCGGTAGATACTTGGATGCCGAGTTCCTCTAACGAATATCGGACTGTGGAAGATAGCTCAACTGCGTTGCGCTCCGGCGAGGTGGGCACATGGATAAAGCGCTCTGAGTCATCCGGGAAAACTATACGGTCAAAGGGATAGGTGTGCGCCACAAGATCAACGAAACCGTCATCAGTTGAGGTCGTAACCCTTACATCGCCTTGTTGGCCGCCGCACTCAAACATGATGATGATGTTCTCTTGCAAGACGTCATCATCCTTAAATGCCGTGTTTCGTGACTCAAACAAGTGCATCTGCCGAATTGCGGCGCGACCCAAAATAAAGTTGCGGAAAGGACGGTAATACGGCCCATTGCAGAAACTTCGAGGGATGATCGCCACAACCTGACCGCCTGGCGCCATCAACGCCAGCGCCAGGGCAACAAAAGCTGAATATAAATTAACTGTCTCTATTCCTGCCTGCCGAAGTAGCAAGCGGTGGCGAGAGTCACTGCTTATCTTCTTGTAGGGAGGATTAAGAATGGCATGAGAGAAATTATAGTTATGATCAAATTGGATTTTATTGATAGCCTCCTCAATAAAGTCACCGCCAACTATTTCGTAAGAAAGCGGTACTCGTCCGGCGTAACTCGCAAACGTATTTTCTAATTCTTTATGGAGAATCTCGTCAAATTCAAAAGCAGTAATTTTCACTTTACTAAATGACAAATTACCAGAGACACACCGCTCAAGGAAAGCACTGGAGAGCGAACCAATGCCGGCTCCGGGATCAAGCAAACGACAAACACCATCTGTCGCGGGATAAAACAAGCCCGCCATATACTGCGCTGTTCTTGCGGGCGTTAGAAACTGACCAAGCTGCGATTTTCTCTTCGCCTCGGTACTTTTCGAAACCCGTAACCTGGTTTTTTCAACTGCTGACAGCAACGGTGCACTTCCTTATCTGCGCCCTAACTTCACCTCTATAACCCCCCGATCCTCGCAGCAATATAGCCGGTTATCGGACGATGCGCCGAAAAATCAATCTCCGCGCAGTGTCTCACTGGCCACACGCCAATCAGGCTGTTGCATAGAAACACCTCATCGGAAGACTTTACATCATCAAGGGTGATTTGTGTGATATCGACTGGAATACCTGCGTCTCGCGCGCCATCAAGGATACATCCGCGCATCACGCCCGCCACGCCGCATTGCGTCAGGTCCGGGGTCAGGAGGCGGCCGTTGCGCACGATGAAGAGATTGCTCATCGTACCTTCGATTACATAACCCTCGCCATCCAGCATCAGCCCTTCCGGGATCGCCGGATCATCCCATTCGCTGCGCGCCAGCACCTGCTCCAGGCGATTGAGATGTTTGATGCCTGCCAGCGCAGGGTTGCTGCCCAGGCGGGTTGAGCATAGCCGCACGGCCACCCCCTCCACCCAAAACGCCGGGGGATACTCAGGCCACGCATAAAGCGCCACCAGCCGGGTGGGCTGCACCGTGCCGGGTCGCTCCCGACCTCCTGTCTCTTGCGACACTAGCAGAACCCTTCGCTGCCGCTCTTCCCTGTGCGTCGGTCGCTCCCGACTTCCTGTCTCTTGTGACACTAGCACATCCCTGTGCGTCGAATGTGGAGCGCGATACCCACGGCCACCGCTGCCACGGGTGATGATGATCTTGAGCACACCCTCGGCGACACCATCGCACAACTGTAATGACTCGCGCCGAAGCTGCGTGGCATCTATCGGGGCAATGCCAAGACGCTCACAGCCAAGCAAAAGACGCTGCATGTGCCTGTCCCATAGCGCAGGCGCGCCATCATGCACGGCAATGGTTTCAAACAGACCATCACCGTAATGCAGGCCACGGTCATTGGCGTCGATGCTCGTGCCCGGCACACCATTCACCAGCATCCCAATCATTAATCTTCCTCCTTTACAGCAGGAGGGCTAGACGGAAATGCCACGCCTAGCGCCAGCAACAGCCCACGCGCCTTGGCACGGGTTTCCTCCAGTTCGGCCTCCGGCACTGAATCAGCCACGACACCTGCACCGACGCGCAGTTGCACGTGATTGTCTTCCACCCACATGGTGCGAATCAGGATATTCAGATCCAGGCTACCATCATGATTGAGGTAGCCCATCGAGCCGGTGTAGGGTCCGCGCGCCGCTTGCTCAAGCTCGGCAATGATTTCCATGCAGCGCACCTTGGGACAGCCGGTGATGGTGCCGCCGGGGAATACTGCGCGGATCACCTGCCCCGGTGTTACATCGGGGCGCTTGGTTCCGCGCACATTGGAAACGATGTGATGCACATGGGCATAGGATTCCAGCCCCATCAACTCATCTACCTGCACACTACCGGGCACACATATGCGCCCCAGATCGTTGCGCTCCAGGTCGATCAGCATCACATGCTCGGCACGCTCCTTGGGATGGGCAAGCAAGGTCTGCGACAACGCACGATCTTCATCGCCGATACCGCGTGGCCGGGTACCTGCGATGGGGCGGGTTTCGACAACATCGTCGCGCACCCGCACCAAACGCTCCGGCGAGGAGCTTAGTATCGCGCTGCCGTTGTATGTCACCAGCCCAGCGAATGGCGCAGGGTTATGCCGCCGGAGATTCCGGTAAAGTTGCGCATAGGTAATACCCTCCCCCAGCACACCGGAATAGGAACGCGACAAATTAACCTGGAACACATCGCCATCGACAATGTAGTCTTTGATGCGCCGCACTGCGTTCAGATACTGCTCCGGCTCGTCCTCCCGCACGTTCGTCTGTATATGAGACAGATCATCACCCGCATCCATCGTCACGGCGTCCAGATCGCGCATCATCACATCCAGCAATGACGCATGAGAATCCTCGGTCACGAGAAAGGTCTGTTTCAGTGCGTGGTCCCTGATGACAGCCGCAGGAATGCGTGTGGCGAACGCGATGGGCAGGCATGAGGTACGCCCGGACAAATCAAGACAGGGTTCGACCTGTCCGGCAAGTTCATAACCAAGGTAGACAAACCACCCGCCTGAAAATGGCAGGTTCGATTCGGCGTCCGTGGTGGGGGTGCGTTCTCTTGCCCACCAGGCATCGAGGTTATCCAGAAAATCCAGTCCATTGACAAGCAGGCCGTCGCCTTTGAGGGTGTGATAATCGGTCAGCGCAAGTGACTGGCCCGGAAAGGCAAACAGGATGTCATAACGGGCATGCGGCGTGCCATGAGCAACGCTCTCCAGCAGGAAGGGATAGCGTTGCGGATGCGCCAGGTGCAACCCTAGCAGATCGTGATAGATGTCGAGCTGGCGTATCAGTTTTGCAGTCAACCCAGGATAAAATAATTACGAATGATTGCCAGGTGAGCAAAATGCCACCGGGCAATCCACAGGCTCAACGTAACTTGCTCACCACCAGCGTCGCGTTGGTTCCGCCAAACCCAAATGAGTTCGACAGCACATGTTCAATCTTCATCTGTCGCGCCGTATTGGGCACATAATCCAGATCGCATTCAGGATCCGGCGTAATGATATTGATCGTGGGCGGGGCAACCTGATCACGGATTGCAAGTACACTGAAAATCGCCTCGATACCACCCGCCGCACCCAGCAAATGGCCTGTCATGGACTTGGTGGAACTCACCGCCAGACGGTAGGCATGTTCACCGAAGGCTGCCTTGAGCGCCTGGGTTTCAATCTTGTCACCCGCGGGCGTGGACGTGCCGTGGGCATTGATATAGCTGATATCATCAGGATTGAGGCGCGCATCGCGCAGTGCGTTGACCATGCAGCGCCGTGCGCCGTCACCACCCTCGGAAGGCAGGGTCATGTGGTAGGCATCGCCGCTCATGCCGAAACCAGTCAGTTCCGCATAAATCGTGGCGCCGCGTTTCTTGGCGAACTCGTATTCTTCCAGCACCACCACACCTGCACCATCACTGAGCACAAAACCATCGCGGTCTTTATCCCACGGACGGCTGGCGGTCTGGGGGTCATCGTTGCGGGTGGACAACGCCCGCGCCGCAGAAAACCCGCCCAGCCCGCTGGGAGACGTCGCCATCTCCGCGCCGCCCGCCACCATCACGTCGGCATCGCCATACATGATGATACGCGCCGCCTCGCCGATATTGTGCGCCCCTGTCGAGCAGGCGGATACCAGCGCAATATTGGGCCCTTTCATGCCATACATGATCGACACGTTGCCGGAGATCATGTTGATGATATTACTGGGAACAAAGAACGGCGAAATCTTGCGTGGACCGCCATCCAGGAAGTTCTGATATCCCTTCTCAATGCCCGGCAGGCCACCGATGCCCGAGCCTATCGCAACCCCGATACGCTCGGCATTCTCTTCAGTAACCTCCAGGCCGGCATCCGCAATCGCCTCTTTTGCCGCCGCGACGCCGTAGTGGATGAAAGGGTCCATTTTTTTGACATCTTTCGGAGAGATATAATTCGTAGGATCAAAATTCCATACGGAGCCGCCAAAACGCGTCGGGAAATCCGAGACATTAAAATGGGTAATCGGGCCAATACCGCTCTTGCCCGCCAGGATATTGTCCCAGGATTCCTTGACCGTCAGGCCCACAGGCCCAACCATGCCAAGTCCGGTGATGACGACACGTCTTTTTGCACTCACGTTTGTTTTATCCCTTCAAGTTACATCAGAAATACGGCGGGGGAGTATAAACAAAAGGCCGCCACCACAATAGTGGTATGCGGCCCCCGTCCGGTAGTCTTCTTATTAATTTGGCGAGTATTTATCAGTGGCTCAGATGGGTATTGACGTAGTCAATCGCCTGCTGAACAGTGGTGATCTTTTCTGCTTCTTCGTCGGGTATTTCGCACTCGAATTCTTCCTCAAGCGCCATAACCAGCTCCACAGTGTCAAGCGAATCGGCGCCAAGATCATCCACGAATGAAGATGTATTGCTCACCTCTTCATCCTTCACCCCTAATTGTTCTACAACGATCTTCTTGACGCGTTCTTCGACAGTGCTCATGACAGGTAAATCCTCCAGGTATATAAATAGCAGATTAACTGCAAACGGTATTTTATTGAAAAAGTACTACAGATGCTAGTTGTTTAGCTGTAGACCACACGCCATCCCACATCAATTCATGTACATCCCGCCATTGACATGCAATGTCTCGCCGGTAATGTAGGAGGCCGAGGGCGATGCCAGAAAAGCCACCGCCGCCGCAATATCCTCAACACGGCCCAGACGAGTCAGTGGAATTTGCTGCAATAATGCCATTTTCTGCTCCTCGGGCAAGGCGCGCGTCATATCGGTATCAATAAAACCGGGGGCTACGACGTTGACGGTGATGTTGCGCGCTGCCGCCTCGCGCGCCAGGGCCTTGCTAAAACCAATGATCCCCGCCTTGGCAGCGGCATAGTTGGTCTGGCCGGCATTGCCGGTACATCCCACCACTGACGCGATACTGATGATGCGTCCCTTGCGCGCCTTCATCATGGCCCGCAAACAGGCCTTGGAAAGACGGTAAACAGACGTGAGATTGGTGTTAATGATATTGTCCCACTCCTCGTCCTTCATGCGAATCAGCAAGTTATCGCGCGTGACACCAGCGTTATTGACCAATATTCCCGGCGCGCCGAAATCCTGCTCGATCTTTTCCAGCGCGGCGTCAATAGAGGCCTGATTGGTAACGTCAAGCACCATGCCGGCGCCTTTCATCTCGTTATCTGCCAGATACCTGGAAATCTTTTCTGCGGCATCCGGTGAAGTTGCCGTGCCGATCACCACGGCACCCTGACGCCCCAGTTCCAGCGCTATCGCGCGCCCAATCCCGCGGCTCGCACCGGTCACGAGAGCTATTTCGCTATTTAACAACATTTAAACCCCACCCGCAAAGACAGTTTACAGCGCTACCCAATGACACACAGGAAGGGTGTTAAGCCGGGGACGGCCAAGCCTGAAGCGCCTCATCCAGGGTAGCCGGATCGAACACCGGCAACACCGTCATGTCACGTTCGATACGTTTGTTAAGCCCGGCAAGCACTTTGCCGGGGCCACATTCTACCAAATTTTTCACCCCCGCGTTTGCCATGGCGCGAATGGTTTCCACCCAGCGCACCGGGTTGTACAACTGCCTGACCAGCGCATCGCAGATTTTATCCGCCTCGACACAAACAGCCACGCCGGCATTGTTAATGACGGGTATTTCAGGTGTTTTCAATGCAACTTTTTGCAGCAGCGCGGCGAGGCGGTCGGCGGCGGGCTTCATCAACAGGCAATGCGATGGCACGCTCACCGGCAGCATAAGAGCGCGCTTGGCACCAGCCTGCTTGGCCAGTTCGATAGCACGCGCCACCGCCGCCGCCGTCCCTGCCACTACCACCTGACCGGGGGAATTGAAATTCACGGCCGCCACCACCTCAGCCAATGACGCGCCAGGCGCGACCGCAGCATCCGCACACACCTGTATCACCTGCGTATCCTCAAGGCCGAGAATTGCCGCCATCGCGCCTTCGCCCGCAGGCACGGCCTCCTGCATGTAGCGCCCACGCTCCGCAACGAGGCGCACAGCATCGTTAAAGTCCAGCGCACCGGCGCACACCAGCGCCGTATACTCACCCAAGCTATGCCCCGCCATCATCGCAGGCATGGCGCCTCGCCGGGCCTGCCAGACGCGCCATACGGCAAACCCCGCAGCGAGCATGGCGGGCTGGGTCTTGTGGGTCTGATTCAGCTCCGTTTCCGGGCCGGACTGAACCAGATCCCACAGGTCATAACCCAGGACTTCCGAGGCCCGACCAAAGGTCTGGCGCACCTCGGGATAGGCAACGGCCAGTTCCGCGAGCATTCCCACGGATTGCGAACCTTGACCGGGAAAGACAAAAGCAAGCGACATCGGCGTATCCTGGAAAAAACTTGATGTTATTGACGTTACTTTTTGGTTTTTAATAGAAGGTAGGAGACATTAATACTTGATCAATGCCGATCCCCAGGTGAAACCCGCACCAAAGGCCTCCAGCAATAGCGTATCACCGCGCTGGATGCGGCCATCCCGAACCGCCACGTCTAGCGCGAGCGGCACCGAGGCCGCAGAGGTGTTACCGTGTTCGCCCACGGTGACAATCACCCGCTCGATGGGCATTTTCAGCTTTTTGGCGGTGGCTTCGATGATGCGAATATTCGCCTGATGCGGCACCAGCCAATCCACGTCGGACTTTTCGAGCTGGTTAGCCGCCAGCGTCTCATCCACAATACGCCCCAAGGTATTCACGGCGACCTTGAAAACCTCGTTACCCTGCATCTTGACGTACTGGCTGCCCTGTTGAATGTTCTCAAAACCTTGCGAGATACCATAGGGAATGGTCAGCAGGTTTTCGTAGATGCCGTCGGAATGCAAATGCGTTGACAGAATACCCGGCGTATCACTGGCGCCGAGCACCACCGCACCGGCGCCATCGCCGAACAGCACACAGGTGCCGCGATCGGTCCAGTCAACGACGCGCGACATGGTCTCCGCGCCCACTACCAGGACATTACGCGCACTGCCGGAACGGATAACCGTGTCCGCAACATCCACGGCATAGCGAAAGCCGGTGCAGGCGGCCTGAAGATCAAAGGCCGCCGGACCGTGGATATCCAAGCGCCGCTGGAGCAGACAGGCGGTGCTGGGAAATATCCGGTCCGGGGTGGTGGTTGCCACCACAATGAGATCGATATCGGAGGTCTGGATACCCGCCGCTTCGATGGCGCGCCGCGCGGCGACTTCGCTCATGTCGCAGGTGGTCTCGCCGGGGGCTGCAATGTGGCGCTTGCGGATACCGGTACGCTCCACGATCCACTGATCCGTGGTGTCGACCATCTTTTCAATATCGGCGTTGGTCAACACCTTTTCAGGCAAGTAACCGCCGGTGCCGATGATGCGCGAATACTTCAACTTGCACGCCTCTCTGTCAGGAAGGATTCCAGTTGTTTGCTGATGCGTTGCGGCACGTCCTTTTTGACCTCGGTCACCGCCTCCTTGATGGCGTTGGCGAATGAAAAAACATCTGCGCAACCATGACTTTTAATGACGATGCCCTGCAATCCCACCAGACTCGCGCCGTTATACTGGCGGGGGTCGATCTTGGCGCGGAATGCCTTCAATACCGGCATCGCCACCAACGCCACCGACCGGGTAAAGATCGAACGCTTGAATTCCTGCTTCATGTAGTGGCTGATCATTTTCGCCACGCCTTCGCTGGTTTTCAGCGCGACATTACCAATAAAGCCATCACACACCACGACATCGACGCTGCCTTTATAGATATCATCGCCTTCGACGAAACCCACATAATGGATGTCGCTGGCGGCGAGCATGCGCGCGGCCTCCTTGACCGTCTCGTTGCCCTTGATCTCTTCCTCGCCGATATTGAGAAGACCGACCCGCGGGCGTTCGATATTATCCACCGCGCTGGTCAACACCGATCCCATCACGGCGAACTGGAATAAATGCTCGGCGGTCGAATCCACGTTCGCGCCCAGATCGAGCATATGGGTATGCCCCGTCATGGTCGGCAAGGCGGAGATGATGGCGGGCCGGTCGATGCCAGGCAAGGTTTTCAGCACATAACGGGCGGTGGCCATCAATGCGCCCGTGTTGCCGGCGCTGACGCAGGCCTGGGCACGGCCAGCCTTGACCAGATCAATGGCAACACGCATCGACGAATCCTTCTTCCCACGCAATGCCTGGGAAGGCGGCTCATGCATTTCAACACGTTGAGAGGCGTGCTGGATCTGTAACCTGTCGCTGGTCTTCGCATGCTGCGCCAGCAGTTCCTTGGCAAGGATATCCTGATCGCCCACGAGGATGAGTGTGAGATCAGGCTGCTCGGCAAGCACGCTCAGGGCGGCGGATACAACCACATGGGGACCATGATCGCCCCCCATGGCATCCAGCGCGAGAGTAAGACCCAAGTCTTACTCGCCCTTGGTGTTAAGAATCTTGCGGCCGCGGTAGTAACCGTCCGGGCTGATGTGATGGCGCAGATGGGTTTCACCCGTGGTGGGCTCAACTGACAGGGTTGCCGAGGTCAGCGCGTCATGAGATCTGCGCATGCCACGCTTGGAGGGGGTTTTACGGTTCTGCTGTACGGCCATTTTTCATACTCCTGCTGTATATTTAAAGCATTTATAAATCATTCAAGCAACCAGCTATGGTCGCCTTTACGTCTTCTTCATCTGAGCCAGCACTGCAAACGGGTTTTTTCTGCCTTCCTGGGCCAGTTCCTCTTGTTCTTCAACAACACGCTCTTGCCACGCCGGGCACTGTTGCTCGGGGTGCATCGGCGCCACCGGCAGGGCCAATAGCAGTTCGTCCTCAATTATCTCTTTCAGAGAAACAGGCTCCGCACCCACAACCAAGGGTTCATAAGTGCTCGCCAAGCCCTCGGCTTCCTGCATCGACGCCACCACACCCAATGCTACTTTAGCTTCCAGTGGCAACTTCATTGGCTGCAAACAGCGTTGACAGATAACGTCCAACTGCGTGCTCAGAGAACCGTGGACACAACGAATTCCTTCCATATCCACATCAAACGCCAGCTCGAAATCCACCACACCTTGCGTCGAACACAATGAAGGCGCGAGCCGCGCCATATTTGACACGACCACTTGCCCCTGCAACACCGCTCGGGCATCAGCAAGACGTAAAGGATCTATATATTCGGGCAACGGACTGGACATAAGCCGGTCATTTTACAATCGGCAGGCACCTCCTGTCAAAAATGTCTGACAAATCCAACCCTTCCATTTGAGACTATCCCAGGGCAATCGCATCTAATTACCCCCCGCCAGCGGCGAGTACTTTGAGCAAGTAAGCATCATTCCACCCGGCTTCCAAGCGCCGAATTTTGATGCCGACCTTGCGCGATGTTTCGCGCTTGAGCAAGTTCAGCGCAAGCTT
>JACPOZ010000040.1 GCA_016191235.1 Gammaproteobacteria bacterium | reverse complement strand
GATTGCCGCCAATGTCGCGGCGGCGCGTTTTCTGCTCAAGCGCAAGATTCCCGCAGTATACCGTGTGCATGAATCACCAAAAGTGGAGAAGATCACTGACCTGCGCACATTCCTGGGCGAGTTTGGATTGCAGTTGCGCGGCGGCGAAGACCCTGAGGCGCAGCACTATGCCGAGCTGCTCAACATCGTACGTGGACGCCCTGATTTTCGCCTCATTCAGACGGTGATGCTGCGCTCCCTCAATCAGGCCAAATACACCCCGGATAACGTCGGGCATTTCGGTCTGGCCCACGAGGCGTACACGCACTTCACCTCACCTATTCGACGTTATCCCGATCTGCTGGTGCATCGCGCCATCCGTCATGCCCTCAAAGAAGGCAAGGTCAAAGGGTTTGCCTACACCGTTGAAGACATGGAAGCCCTGGGCGAGCATTGTTCCACCGCCGAACGGCGTGCCGACGATGCCACGCGCGACGCTGTCGACTGGCTGAAGTGCGAATTCATGATGAACAAGGTGGGCGAGGAATTCGACGGACTCATCACCAGCGTGACGTCATTTGGTATCTTCGTCGAGCTGAGCGATATCTATGTTGAAGGGCTGGTGCATATTACCGCGCTGAGCAACGACTACTACCACCATGACAGCGCCGGACACCGGCTGCGCGGCGAGCGTACCGGCAAGGTGTACCGGCTGGGAGATCCAGTGCGCGTGAAGGTCATGCGCGCCGATCTCGACAGCAGGCGCATTGACTTTGATCTGGTTGACCAGAGCCCCGTAAAGGAAAAGGTCAAGGATAAGGATCAGGAAGATGTAAAACCGAAGCCAAAACGCAAGAGCAGAAGGAAATCCTCGGCGAAGAAGCGGAATTCGTAATGGCGGGCGATCAGTTGATCTACGGTCTCCATGCCGTCCAGGCGGCGCTGCAACGTGACGCCGAGCATGTAACCGTTATTTTGTTGGACGCCAGCCGCAAGGACGCGCGCATGCAGGCCATCGTCGATGCGGCAGCCAAGCACCACGTTGAGATTCAGCGCGTAGCGCGCAAGGAGCTTGATGCACTGGCACCGGAGGCGCGCCATCAAGGCGTGGTGGCGCGCTGCCGGGTTCGGGCCGCATGGAAAGAGGACGATCTTGAGCGCATTCTGGACGGCCTCACCGAACCACCCTTCCTGCTGGTGCTCGATGGCGTGCAGGATCCCCACAATCTGGGCGCATGCCTGCGCACTGCTGACGCCGCTGGCGTGCATGCGGTAATTGCCCCTCGTGATCGCGCCGTGGGCCTCACCCCTGTGGTGCGCAAAGTCGCCAGCGGCGCGGCGGAAGCCGTGCCCTTTATCCAGGTCACAAATCTGGCGCGCACTCTGCGCATGCTTCAGGAGCGGGGCGTGTGGACGGTGGGCGCGGATGCCGCGACCGATAAGGATCTCTTTGATGCCGACCTGCGCGGCCCGCTGGCCTTGATCATGGGTGCAGAAGGGCAGGGCATGCGCCGCCTCACCAGAGAGCACTGTGACGTGCTGATCCGCATCCCCATGCGCGGTGCGGTGGAGAGCCTGAATGTCTCGGTGGCGACGGGTATTTGCCTGTTCGAGGCGCTGCGTAGACGAACGTAGGGTTGTGAGGTGGTTCCACTTCTAATTCAAAGATGCATTATTGCTCCCTCTCCCGCAGGGCGGGAGAGGGTTGGGGAGAGGGTGGTCGACGAGCGCAATAAATTGAAAGTTATCACATTATTCGATTATCCCCCCAGCCCAGCCCAGCCCAGCCCTTCGCCCCGCTTGCGAAGCGATATATTTACTGTCCGATAGAAATGGAATAAGGCCTCACGCACTCTGATTTCCCTCGTTCACTTCTCAACCGTCAGCAATAATAAGACGCGCGCATTCCACACCGCTGCGCACTGCGCCTTCCAGAGTGGCGGGATAGCCAGTGTCCGTGTGGTCACCCGCCAGCCAGCAGCCGCGCACGGGTGTTGCGGCACCGGGACGCAGGGTATTGATGCCGGGGCGGCAGGCGAAGGTGGCGTATTTTTCGCGGATGACCAGGCTGTGTTCCGGCCCATGCTCCGATGTGCTCCAGTGCGGAAAGACCCGCGCCAGTTCCGATGCTACGTGCGCGCTTAATTCGCTCTTGCCCATTGCCATATGCGGCCCAGGGCCGCTGATGACGGCCGCCATCAGGCCGGGCTGCCCGTATAGCGAGCGGTCGAAGACCCATTGCGTGGTTGTATCCAACAGGCCGATCATCGGCATCTCAAGGCGTGTCTGTGGTGGATACTGTATGTATACAGTGCAGATTGGCTCATGGCTTATCTCGCCCAACCGCTGTGCTATGCCGTGCAGCACAGTATGGGGTTCCATCAGCCGCTGGCAGGCGTTGGGCGGGATGGCAAGTATCACATGGTCGGCGGCTATTCCATAATCATTCACGGATACGTTGCGGACGGCGTTATTCTGAACAGTGAGCCCTTTTGCTCGATGACTGAGTTTGACCGTGCCGCCATGCTGTTCGATGAAGCGCCGCGCGGGTTCCGGAAAGGTGTTCCCCAAGTCAACGCGACTCAATAAAAGATCAGAATCGCTGCGGCTGCGGGTGAACGCATCCTGAAGCACGCGTAAAAACACCTGCACCGATGCGTTATGCAACGGCGTATTCAATACGGCCAGACACAGTGGTTCCCATAGGGCGCGGATCAAAGCGGGGGATTGTTTATGGTGCGACAACCATGCCGCTACGCTGATGTCGTCGTCGATTTTGAATCCGCTCCGCAGCAGGCCACGGCATATCGACAGCGCATTCAGGCGTTCCGCCAGAGTTAATCCTTCGGCGTTCAATAAGGCGGTTACGAGATGGAGCGGCGCGGGCAGCGATGGGCAGGTAATGCGAATGTCAGGACGATCAATTGCCTTGTACATGAGTTGCAACGGGCGGCGCTCGAAGACGCTGGCTTCCGGTATGCCCAGAATATTCAGCAGCCTTAGTGTTTCACGGTAGGCGCCGAGCAGCAGGTGCTGGCCGTTGTCGATGCGTTGACCGTTCAAGGTAGAGTCCAGCCCGCGTGCCCGTCCACCGAGTTGCGGCGCCGCTTCCAGGACAGTTACGCGGGCGCCGTGCTGGCACAGCTCCACCGCTGCCGCCAGACCTGCCCAACCGCCACCGACTATGACAACGTGCATCGTGTGCCCTTTGGCCCTATGCTTTTTGCATGCCGCGTTTGCGCTGTTTTTTGTAGAGGCTTTTTTCGTGGCGTGCGGTTTGCCAGGCGATCCAAAGCTTGCGCAGCGGCGTTAGCGAAACGCGCCGCTTGAGTATGTTGTAACCATCGTCCTCGATTTCCTTGAGGGTGGCCTGATAAATGGCCGACATGATGAGTCCGCTGCGTTGTGGATAGCGGTCGCTCTCCGGCAGATGGGCATAGGCCTGGGTGTAGTATTGGTGCGCGCGCTGCGCCTGGAATTTAAACAGTTCGCGCATGTTGTCTGACATGCGGTGCGCCATGATGTCCTCCGGAGTGACGCCGAACCGTTCCAGCTCGTCGAGGGGCAGATAAATCCGCCCCAGCAGGCTGTCTTCACGGACATCGCGCAGGATATTGGTGAGCTGGAAGGCCATGCCGAGTTCGTGGGCGTATTTCAGCGTGCGGCGGTCTTGATAGCCAAAGATCTCCGCCGCCATCAATCCCACGATGCTCGCCACGCGGTGGCAGTAGAGGGCGAGATCCTTGAATGAGGCATAGCCCTGGTGATCGAGATCCATCTCCATGCCGTCGATGATTTCCAGGAAGTGTTCTTGCGGCAGATTATAAGTGGTCACTGGCCCGCGCAATGCCTGGCCCACCGGGTGGCGCGACGTGCCGTCAAAAACCCTGCCGATCTCCTCGCGCCACCACTGGAGCTTGATGCGCGCCACGTTGACATCATCGCATTCATCGACGACATCATCCACCTCGCGACAGAAGGCGTACAGGGCGGTGATGGCCTGACGCTGCTGTGGAGGAAGGAATAAAAAACTGTAATAAAAACTCGATCCGCTTTTGGCGGCCTTGTCCTGGCAATATTCGTCGGGGGTCATGCGCTGGCTGGCAAATCTGAATGTAGGGAAGCTATGATGATAACAGATTCAAACACTACTGTTTCCGTGCCAGCGCTCCCCACATTATCGCCAGCCAATCATGCGCCTTGAGGCGGGGCCGAGTAAAGGCGTCATCACGTTGCGCTTCCAGCGCTTGCAAGACACGCAATCCACCGTGGAGGGTGAGACGCAGCTCAAAGCCCATGCGGCCCGGCAGTACAAGACCTAAGGGCGCGCCTGACAGCAGCAAGCGCCGCGTGCGCTCGATTTGCATGGCCATCAGGCTGCGCATGGCGGCATCGGTTTGGCTTTGTCGGAGATGGTCTTCGGTCACGCCATAGCGCGCCATTTCATCTTGTGGCAGATAAATGCGATTGTTTTCGTGATAATCCTGGCCGATATCCTGCCAGAAGTTGATGAGCTGCAAGGCGCTGCATATCGCATCCGAATGAGCAAGATTGACGGGCGTGGCAAGGTCATAAAGATGCAGTAGCAATCGCCCTACCGGATTGGCCGAATGGCGACAGTAATAGAGAACCTCGTCGTAATCCGCATAGCGTTTCTTGGTGACGTCCATGCGAAATGCGGTCAGCAGGTCATAAAAGAGCTGTGGAGGCAGGGTGTGCTTGCTCATCACATCCTTTAGCGCAATGAACACTGGGTCTTCAATCGTGCTGCCATTCTTGATGGCGTCAAGTCCCGCCACGTAGGCATCGAGTTTCGCAAGGCGCTCCTCAGGTGCAAGATCACCCTCATCGGCAAAATCGTCCGCCGTTCGTGCAAAGGCATAGATGACGCTGATCGGTTCGCGCAAGTGTTTGGGCAAAAAAACCGAGGCGACGGGGAAGTTTTCGTAATGGGAGCGTGCAAGGCGCAGGCAATGCGCGTAGGCGTCGGGTAGGGTGATTTTCACGATAGCCCCAAAATTATTCACTTAAAGTAGGTTGGGTCAAGCGAAGCGGACCCAACATTGTACCCGTGAAGGGCACAATGTCTGAAACAATGATTTTGTTGGGTCCGGAGCTTACGCTCCTTGACCCAACCTACACATTGACCCTTTGGCAGGCTCAGGGTGAACGGCTTTGAGGCTAATGGGCAATCTGGGATAAATACTCTGAAAATAAATCACGGGCAAGCCCGCTCCTACTGGAGTGGCATTGTTCGCTCACCATGCTCCTCATGTTCATGCGCATCATCAACGCTTCTTACTCCAATCTCAATCTGCTCCAGTGTCTCCAGTGGTTTGGGGGTGCTGATGCCCATTTCGGTGAATTTGCGGGCGCCGGGGATGATCTGGCGTTCGAAGGAGCCGACGGCCTTGTTGTAGTGATCCAGGCTATGGCTGAGATTTTTACCGAGACGGGACAGGTGTCCGGTAAAGACGCATAGCCGTTTGTAGAGATCCACTCCGAGATCGCGCACCTGTTCGGCGTTTTTGGCCAGCACCTGCTGTTGCCAGCCGTAACCGACAGCGCGCAGCAGGGCGACGAAGCTGGTGGGGGTGGCGAGGATGACTTTCTGGCGTAGTGCGTCCTCCAGCAGATCACGGTCGACATCGAGTGCGGCGCTCAGGAATTGGTCGCCAGGGATGAACATCACTACGAAGTCGGGGCTGTTTTTGAACTGGCTCCAATAACTGCGTGCCGCCAGTTCGCGCACACGGTCGCGCACCTTGCGCGCGTGGCGCTCCAGATGCCAGCCGCGCACAGTGTCGTCTGGGGCCTCCATGGCGCTGAGATAGGCGTCAAGCGGTGTTTTTACGTCCACAATGATCTCGCGCCCGCCGGGCATGCGCACGATCATGTCGGGGCGCATCGCTCCATCCGGGGTGGGAGTATGTTCCTGTTCATAAAAATCGCAATGCTCGACCATGCCGGCAAGCTCGACGAGGCGTTTGAGTGTTAGTTCACCCCATTGCCCGCGCACCTCGGGACGGCGCATAGCCTGCACCAGATTGCGCGTTTCGGTGTGAAGTATGTGTTGGGTTTGGGCCATGACTTCGAGGTGTTTGGTAATCGAGCCATAGGCCTCTTTGCGCTCATTTTCGATCTGGCGGACCTGCTGTTCGGTTTTCAGCAGGGTGTCCTTGATCGGTTTGAGCATGTTTTCGATGGATTTTTCCTTCTGCTCCAGATCGTTTTGCGCCAGGATATGGAATTGCTGGAGATTTTCCTTGGCCAGTTTCAGAAATTCCTCTGAGTTGCTTTTTAATGCCTGGCTGGAGGCGACAGAGAAAGTTTGCACAAGCTGTTCCCGCGCCTTTTCGATAGTCGCGATCTTTTCCTGCGTCGATTGCCGCTCCATTTCCAGTGTGGTGCTGAGTTCGGCGTTCTTCTTGATATTATCTATGAGTTGCCGTTGTGAGCGGTGATGGCCGATAAACCAGCCCAGCGTGGCGGCAAGCGCGGCGACAATTATCAGTGCAACAAGGAATAGGGGTTCGGTCATGGTTGTGAGTTGGTGTTGGTTGGTGGCCGAGTTATTATTTATTATAGATCGGCACTTTCCCCAAAGAGTTTAGCCTGACAACCAGTCGAGTATTTCCAGCGGATGCTGAATCATGGCGTCGGCATCCCACAACTGTGGCTCATCGGCTGCCCCAATATAACCGAACAGCGCGGCAAGTGTTTTCATGCCGGCGCGCTTGCCCGCTTCGATGTCGCGCTGGGCATCGCCGACATACAGGCATTGCCAGACATGGCTGCCTGCCTGGTGGCAGGCATGCAGCATCGGGGCGGGGTGGGGTTTGCGCTCGGGGGTGGTGTCGCCGCTTACGATGCAGGCGGCGCGTTGCGTTAATCCCATCTGTTCCATGAGCGGGTTTGTCAGCCAGGCCGGTTTGTTGGTTACCACGCCCCAGTTCATGCCGCGCTCCTCGATGGCGCGCAACACCTCATCCATGCCGGGAAACAGGCGTGTTTCCTGGGTCAGGTGTTCGCGGTAGATGTCTAAAAACCGCTGGCGTTGTGGTGCAAAACGCGCATCTTCCGGAGTAATCTCAAGGCCGAGCTGGACCATTACGGAGGCGCCGTGCGACACCACGGGCCGGATGGCGGAGAAGGGCAGGGCAGGCATGCCCTGTTCCTCGCGCACCTTGTTTAATGCAAAGGCCATGTCAGGCGCGGTGTCGGCCAGAGTGCCGTCCAGATCGAACAGCACGGTGCGTATGGTACTGCTCACGCCCTATCCCTCATCTCTCACGCACCAGGCGAGATAGTTTACGTCGATGTCGGTTTCCAGGGCGTAATGCCGGTTGAGTGGGTTGTAGGTCATGCCGGTCAACTCACGCAGGTGCAATCCAGCGGGTCGCATCCATTCAGCCAGCTCCGAGGGACGGATGAATTTACTGTAATCGTGCGTGCCCGTGGGCAGCATTTTCAGCAGATATTCTGCGCCGATGATGGCAAACAGATAGGCCTTGGGGGTGCGGTTGAGGGTGGAGAAGAACACATGGCCGCCGGGTTTGACCAGACGGGCGCAGGCGGAAACCACAGAGGCCGGGTCCGGCACGTGTTCCAGCATTTCCATGCAGGTTACGACATCGAAGCTTGCCGGTTGCTGTTGCGCCAGTTGCTCGGCGGTGAGTTGCCGGTAATCCACCTCGGCGCCGGATTCCAGCAGATGCAGCCGGGCGACAGAGAGCGGCGCGGCGCCAGCGTCAATGCCCACCACGGATGCGCCTCGCAATGCCATGCTCTCGGACAATATGCCTCCGCCACACCCGACATCAACGATGCGTTTTCCAGCCAGGTGCGCCCGGCCATCGATGTAGTCCAGGCGTAGCGGGTTGATGTCATGCAACGGCTTGAATTCGCTGTGCGAATCCCACCAGCGTGAAGCCGGCTCCTCGAATTTGGCAATCTCGCGGGGATCGATGTTTTGTGTAGTCTGGATCATGTCGTTTAGGATAGCATGTATGGTGTCTACAAGTAATGTGGCACGCATTCTGCCGTGATTTCAATACTAATTTTCAGAGTTTTTTGAATAGGGAATAAATATGAGTCTGTGGCGCACAAAATCCATTGAAAAGGCGCTTGAAGCGGCAAACAATAATGGCGGGTTGCACCGTGCTTTGGGCAGCATGGATTTAACATTGCTGGGGATCGGTGCCGTCATCGGGGCGGGAATATTTGTGTTGACCGGAGTAGCAGCCGCCACCCAGGCCGGCCCCGCGCTCATGCTGTCTTTCGTGGTCTCCGGGCTGGCATGTATCTTCGCTGCGCTGGTATATGCGGAATTGGCCTCCGCCGTGCCCATATCGGGGAGCGCGTACACCTATTCTTACGTCGCGCTGGGTGAATTTGTTGCGTGGATTGTAGGCTGGAATCTGGTGCTGGAGTACGGCGTATCGAGCGCCGCAGTGGCCATCGGCTGGTCAGGGTATTTTAACAGGGCTTTGGAGGGGGTAGGGCTGGGGTTGCCTGCTGATCTCATGAAAGCCCCTCATGAGGGTGGTCTGGTCAATCTCCCTGCTTTGCTGATTATCCTGCTTGTGAGCGTTATCCTGATGATAGGCGTCAAGCAGAGCAGCCGCTTCAATAATCTGATTGTGATGGTGAAGCTGGCTGTTATTGCGCTGTTTATCGTAGTGGCGGCCGGCCATGTGGAACCTGCCAACTGGAAACCTTTCATGCCGTTTGGCTGGGAAGGGGTGATGGGTGGGGCGGCACTGATTTTTTTCGCCTATATTGGTTTTGATGCGGTATCCACTGCGGGTGAAGAGGCGCGTAATCCCCAACGCGATTTGCCGCGCGGCATCATCGGCTCGCTGGTGATTTGCACGATTATCTACATCATCGTGGCGGCGTTGCTGACGGGCATAGTGCCATACACCCTGCTCAACGTCAAAGACCCCGTCGCCTTTGCCTTGGCGCAAGTGGGCGAACGCCTCGCATCGAACCTCATTTCGGTAGGCGCCATTGCTGGACTCACCTCCGTGTTGCTGGTGCTGCTGTATGGGCAGAGCCGCGTTTTCTTCGCCATGTCACGCGACGGGTTGCTGCCCTCGGTATTCAGCCAGGTTCATGCCAGATTCCGCACCCCGGCGCCAGTGATTATGGTGACGGGTGCGGTGGCTGCATTGGTGGCGGGCTTTATGCCAATCGGCCAGGTGGCTGAGCTGGCCAACGTCGGCACACTTTCCGCTTTTGCTGTGGTATCGATAGGCGTGCTGGTGCTGCGCCGCACCCACCCCAACCTGCATCGTCCCTTCAAAACCCCATTCATGCCCTGGACACCCATCCTGGCGATCCTGTTTTGCAGCTACCTCATTGCCAGCCTGGGTGCGGTAACGCTGTGGCGTTTTGTGATCTGGACGGCGATAGGCGTGGCGATTTATTTTGCCTATTCGCGTAAACGGAGCCTTTTGGCGATAGGGGCGCCTCTATAAATAAACGAGGGAGTCCCCCGGCTATGTCTTGACCTATGCTGCGGTTGTAACGGAGGCTGGTTATTACGCGTATCGGGTATCCCCCTTTGAAAAAGGGGAGTAGGGGGGATTTGAAGGTGTGCAAGCTGCGGAAGAGTGTCACGGCAGACCTATTTGCTCCAGGTGTTTTCGGCAGCGCTAAAAGTGCCGCCATTGTCTTTGTCCCATCGCTTGGCGCCTGTTCCATCTAATTCCAGCATTCCATCGTTTGCCTGGCTTGTTCCCGAGATCGGGGTGGCACGTATGGTGTAGGTTGTTGCCGTGGTGGCGGGGGCGGGCTGAATGGACAGATTATATTGTTTCGATGTGCCATCCAGCGGGGCTTGCGCGGGAAAAATATCGCCTGCCGCAGTCCCCAAGGTTGGGGCGGCACCGCCTGGTGTATAGGTATTGTTTTGCGTGAACACCCGTTCCATGGCATTGCCTAGGGATACCAGCGCCGCCTGCGCCGCTGCGCGCCGGGACTGTCTTACGCTGTCCTGGTACGAGGGATAGGCGATGGCGGCAAGGATGCCGATGATGACCACGGTGACCATCAGCTCGATCAAGGTGAATCCTGACGATTTATTTTTCATTACACATACGCTCCATAGGTGAAAAGGCTTGATTAATGGCACGCTGCCGGCAATGTCGGCGGCGTGCCATACGACTCCTTATCGACGGATCTCTTTCCAGGACAGGCGGCCTTGTGCGCGTGTTGCACCGGGTTTGATGCGCCCTTCGTCCACGCTGGCACCGGTTTTGTCCCCACTGTTAGCGGTGTATTGATAATCGCCCAGGAAGGCCGATTCCGCAGCGATGGCATCCTGTTGCATTCTCCTGCCGGAAATTGCGATATTGGTCGTCGATGTGGTTGTGACGGTGCCTGGTGCGGCGCCAGTGGTGTTGCTTGTAACAGTGGTTGTCGTGACACCCCCGATGGTAGTGGTGGTCGTGATGGTGCCGGTGGTGCCGGCGGTGGTGACGACGGTAGTAGTGACAGTAGCGGCCAACTTGTCATCGGCACCAACACTATTGTTATTGTTGTAGTCAAAGACAGCGTCGCTGGGGCGCCCTCCGTTGACGAGTTTCGCGGCCATCAGCCATGACGATCCGCCAAAGCTGCATTCGTCGTTGTTGGGCGTCATGGTGTTGAAGAACACGTAGTCGCCGCGCACCTTGGGGTTGACGACCACCCGTTCTCCCGCAGCCAGGTCGATATACCAGCCATACTTTGTGGCGTAATCCACCGTATTGTCACTGAGGACGCGGGCATCCGATGAGAAGCCGGTCAGGAAGGTTTGCGCCACGAGATTGCTGCGAAGCAGCGCTTTATCACCTTTATCCCACACCCCATAGAAGCTCTGGGTACCAGTGGTGATTTTATCACCATCAACCAGATATTGGCCCGTGCCGAACAGCACCAGCAAATTGGGTGCGTTGGAGGGCGAACTGTTGTTGGGTATGGTGGGATGCCTTACCACCGAGGGTTTGGTGGTGATCTGCTGGGCGGTGGTGCCTATTTTTGCGGTAAACAACGGTTTCGGGGTGGTGCCCTGTGAATAGGCGACCTGCCAGCTTGGATTATCTACAGCGGTATCCGATAGATCAAACGCCCACATATTGCCCTGCAGGTCGCCGGCATAGACCCGGTCGACTGTGCCATTACCGTCGAGGTCGACGACGGCTGGTGTGCCCAGTCCATTACGGTCGGTGGTTGATCCCGCTTTGGTGGTGATTTCGAGATAGTCGGTGCCTGGGGTCCAGACGCCGTCCAGCCCGCCTTCCAGGTAAAGAATGAAGAGTTTGGCTTGCCCTCCATCATTGGCTAAGGTGTTAGTGTCGTTATAGCCATTCCCCACAATGGCGGCCCACTTGCCGTTGTTCATGAGTGCGATCGCCGGCTTGCTGAAGGTATAGCCGAGATTGGAGTCATCGGCATCCGTGAACTCCCACATCACTGTGTTATCGGCAACGGTGCCATCTTCAGAAAAAGCGTTTGGATTGGTGATATCCAAGGCAAACAGGCCACGGCCGCCGGCTTCTTGGCCGCCGACGAGAATGGTTTTCCACTCCACAGTACCGCTGGTGGTGGTTTTGATATAGACATCCGACACGGTAGGGCCTTGGTCGACGTAAAAAAGATGGCTGTAAGCTTTATCCGTCAGATAGTGCAAGCCCTTTCCGGCGCTACTGGAAAACAGGTTGTGCGGGATATAGGCCATGACCTCTTCACCGGTGGCGGCACTAAAGCCATGCAGCATGCCGTCATTGGCACCGACATAAACGATGCCACCCCGATCTTTTGCTGAGCTATTCTTGTAAGTGGAGTAGGGAGGCGCACCGGAAGGCAAAGGCAGCGTATCCGGGTAGTTGAGGCTCGGTTGCCCGACATACACCGGGTTAGAGTGCACGATGTCGCCCAACCGGCTGCCGCGCACACGGAAGCTGGGCGTCGTGCTGTCCCCTTCCTTGGAGCGATCACCGCGCAGGAAGGCAAGGCGGTCAGGTCCATAGGCATCTGCGGTTCCACTGGGTCCCGTCTTCAGATCGTTTTGCTGCACCGTGGAGAGGCCACTGGCGGAGGTGTCCCATTTAAATGGTATGCCCTTTTTTGTGGTGGCATTGTACGTCAGGATCTTGCGGTCATTGCTTGAGAGGTCTCGAGCATCAAGCTTGGTTGCTGCGTTCCAGGTGGCTGACGTGGCGAGGTTGCCGGTGACTGAATCCAGAGCGTATGAAAGCAGCTCGCCACTCCATAGCCCGGAATTGAATTTGGCTTGGTAAACCGCGCTGCTGGTGCCCAGGGTTGCAGTATTGAATGCGACAGCCGAGGCGCTCCCAACCTGGGAGGCGATGTTCGAAACAACTTTTGCCAAAGCCTCTGTCAAGGAATCGGCATCGGTTGCTGTAAAATATTGACCCTTGCCATAGCTTGCCGCGTCCTGCAACATCTGGTTGGCAACGGAAAAGCCGATGGTGTAGGTGTTGAGGGTCTGCTTGAGAAAAGCTGGATCATCGAAGCTGACGCCTTTCACGTCGGTGGCAGGGGCCTTTCTCAGGTCGATGTCTTGCGCGAACTTGGCCATGTCATCAAGATAGAGAGAATATCCCTCGTATCGTTCATCATATGAGGGCTTGAAGCCGTCAGAGTATTGTGGAAAGGTCGGGTACATCGCCTCTGTGGTATTAGGGTGCAGATTATCCCAATCTGGCAGAGATTTTGAGGCGGAGCGTGGATCATCAGGGTCATTGGTTGGGAAAGTGTTGTCGTAGGTTGGTAAACCATCGGTAACAATAATGGTGAAGTTTTTCTGGCAGCGGTATTGAATGGGGCTGGTATAGGCTGCTCCGCTGGAAGTATCGGCGGAGGTGCGAGCGGAGGTGTTGGTCAGTCCCCTGAAGTAACGCGTGATTTGGTAATAGGTTTCCGCCAGGGGTGTCCAGGTGGCTGACGTCAGGGCGGAAATCGCATTTGTGAGCTTGGTTTTCTGGGCCGGCGTGCTGTCATCGCAGGCTTGGCGGATGAACCCGGTTTTGTCAGGGTTGTTCTCATCGAATGAGGCGATGCCGAAGCGCATATTAGGCGTGTTGTTGACAAGGTTGGTCGCTACACTTTTTGCTACGTTCATGCGGTAGTCGTTGGGAATGGTACCGGCGACAGTGAGATCAGTGCCAGTCGCATAGGTATTGAACAGGTAATTGAGATAATTGCCGGTGTAGCGGGTATAACCGCTGGCACCATAAACGGTGCTGAGCGGGTCCGGTAGCTTCAGGCACTTGGTAACGCCGGCGCGGACGGCGCGTTTCCAGCCATTTGCGCATGTGCTTCTGTCGACCCATCCAAGATAGAAGTTTCCATCGTTTGCAGTCCATGGGTATGAGTTGGCCGCCCCCCAATCGGGATAAGTGGTGGAGTTATCGTACCCCGTTGCCCAGACCATGTTGTCCATGCTTCCCGAGTTATCGATCAATATCATAATGTTAGGCTGCACGGGTGACGTCAGGAAGAGCGGTACATTGGACAGTGTGCCAGGCGCTGCCTGTGCGAATGGCGATGCGAAGACCAGCATATAGGCGAGCAAAGTGCTCCAGGCGGCGGGTTTCTTCAGGGTTTGTAGTTTCATGATGGTTCTCCTAACACAAAGGTGTCGGTGTAATTCAATGTGATTGACGAGATACGCATGTCGATTAATGGGGCGTCAAAATCTCTTGCCGTAATATTCTTGCAGAAGCACCGTGGCATTATCGGTGCCTCCCGTGCCTCGGGCGGTGATGCGAACATTGGTAACTTGGCCCTCTCCGGTTGAGCATCCGTAGCAAGTCTCAAGCTCCGGATTGGTTTTCCCTGCCGTTGAAATGAACTCCACGATGTATTGCGGTTTGGTTTTAACGCCCGTGATGGTGCTGCCGCTATAGGCGCGTGAGGCACTGCCGGCCCAGGTGCTGTCGCTGTAGATGTTCGGGGCCAGAGCGGTGGTTGTATTGTAGAGTCCAGCCACCGAGCCATTGAACGCGGCGGCCGATGCCATGCTCTCAACGTAGGCTTCGGCGTCTCTCAAGCCCGCTTCGGCAGCCTGGAAGGCAAGATTCTGGTCGCGGCTGTTGCCCGCCATTTTTTCCTCTAGTGTTGAGGTGCCCATGGCGGTGATGCCGATGATGGTCAGCACTAGCAACATCAGCATGCTGACGATGAGTACGGAACCGCGCTGAAATGGGATGTTCATATCACAGGCCTTTATTGCGTATGCGAATGGTTGTGGTGAAGACGCGCCGCAGGCGCCGGTCCGGGACCGCCGCCTCCGGGATGGTTGCTCCATTGAAGGTATAAGACTGCTTTTTTGTCGTAACATTGTCTTCAGCGCTGCGCAGCAACAGGCTCACGCGCACGCTGACCACATTGGCCATGTTGATTCCGGGTGCGTTAGCGGGCAGATATCTGTTTGCCGAGCCATCTGTCGGGATGTCCGTATCTTCTCCATAAAGGATTTGCATGTTTTCCACGCCTTCGACCAGGGGTTCAGACACCATGGTGGTGCCACCAGTGAGACGTCTGCGGTAGAGGGTAGGTATGTTGTTGTTCGCCGCGTCTTTGCCGATGTAATAAGCGGCGCTTTCCATCTTCATGACCTCTGCATCGGTTTGATACGCTCTACCTAGATTGACGTCCGTATTTACATCGTTCGCGTGGGCGATGGTGATTGTGACACTGCCGCCTGAAACACTGGTGGCGGCGAAAATATCTGCACTGGTGCAATCGGAAATAAACAGGATGTCGCCCGCAGCGAACATGCCTGCGGCGGTTACAGCGTCAATCTGGATGTTGGCGTTCATTGCCGTCATGTTGCCGGTTAGGCGGGTACCCGTGGGTGATGCTCTCTTGATAACGAGTACATCGGTGTTGGCCTCGACATCCGCGCTGGCCAGTGTGTTTGTGGCCGTGAGGGCCACAGGAAGGCTGGCGTATTCGTATCCCATGACGCCACCCGTAAATGATGCGGTGGTGGCATCGTTAGCGATATTCCTGACATTTGGTGTCTTGCTGGCGCAGCCGGTGTATCCTGCCATGCGAATGTCGTTGCTGAGAAACTGCATTGCAAACCGTCCGTTTTCCTGTATTCGCGCCAGCCCGTCCTGCACACGGTAGGTCTGTCGGCTGCTCAGAAAAATTTGCATAACGCCTGCCAGCAAAATCAGGCTGATGGTGATGGCGACCATCACCTCCACCAGCGTGAGGCCGCGTTGCGAAATGCGATGCGTAATGGGTGGCGCTGGGTGGTTCATGGCTGGAGACTCACTGAAAAGCAGGTCAGGTCAACTTTTGGGTCGCTGCCGCACTCGACGCCCGCGGCTCCAGTGCGGGCATCGTCCCACATGACGGTGATGGTGAAGCGATTGGCGGCGGTCCGTTTTACAGTGCCCTGGCCTGCGGGTAGCAGATCTTGGTTGGCGGTGTTCCATTCGTAGGCATCGTATTGCGCCATCGCGACGGGGGTGCAACCGCTGGCGATACAGCCGGGGTCCGATCCCGTGCCTGAGATGTTGTCGTAAGAGCCAGCAGTCGTGCCGGCACCGAGGGGATTGGCGCGTATGCGGTCGGCCATGTCGTAAGCCTGCTGGGTTGCAATGGTGCGCAGGTAGGCGCCCTGGTTGTTGCGCAGCCCCGCGGCCTGCAGTCCCGCCAGGCCGAGCAGGCCGATGGACAGCACCACGATGGCGATGAGGACTTCCAGCAATGTGAAGCCGCCTTGCGTTGCCTGTGCTGAAAATGGCGCTCGTTGTCTGAGTGTTCTGTTCATGCAGAATGTTCCTATGAGCAGGTGGACCGGCTGGTGCCCACCCTGCCAGTGTTGACCACATTGATGACGCGGACCTCGTTTCCTGTGCAGCCGGGGATCGACAGGTTAAATGTGCCTGCCGCACTGCTGAAGCCGGAGGGCTGGTACTGGACGGATGTGGCGCTGAAAAAGCCGGCGCTGGTCAGCGTGCTGCCGCCATCGAGTGCTCCACTCACCTTGATCAGCTCTCCCGCGTCAACGCTGCCATTGGCGTTTGTATCGGCAAAGGTTATCCATCCGCCCGCCCAGTTTGTCCCGGTGCAACTTGTCTGGTTGGTGCTGACGCACACGATGACCCGGACGCCCCGTTTGACGGCCTCGCCGCGCGCCAGTTGCAGGGTCGAAACCAGATCATTGGCCTGGGTCGCGATGCGATTGTTTTGTATCGTGGATCTGAAGCTCGGCACGGCAAGCGTCAGCAGAATCGACGCGATGGCGAGCACGACCATCAGTTCAATCAGCGTGAATCCTGTGTGTTTTCTGTTCATGGCTTTGTTGTATCACCGCGATTTTTCACTGTCATGCTAAAACCGACAAACTGTGCGGTTTCCCCGATGAATGGATTGCTAGCAGGCTGCCGGTCAAATCCCCAATAGGTTTATCGGCAGGGGATGTGGGATAATTAAGTCATGACAGATTGTTTGGTAATAGGTGGTGGCTTGATCGGCATGCTCACGGCGCGTGAGTTGCGGCTTGCCGGTGCTAAAGTGAGATTAGTGGAGCGTGGCGCGACAGGGCAGGAGGCGTCGTGGGCGGGCGGCGGGATATTGTCACCGCTCTATCCATGGCGTTATCCGCATCCGGTGACGGCATTGGCGCGCTGGAGCCAGCAAGCCTATCCGGGGTTTTCGAGTACACTGGCAAACGAGACAGGCATCGACCCGGAATGGACGAAAAATGGGCTTTTGATACTGGATTCCAGTGAAAAGGCGAAAGCGCAGGCCTGGGCCGGGAGTGTAGGTGCCAGGCTTGATCTGATTGAGCCCAACACTATAAGCCAGTACGAGCCTGGTCTGAGCGCCCCTTCCCAAGAAGCATTATGGATGCCGGATGTGGCACAGATCCGTAACCCACGCCTGTTGAATGCCTTGAAGATTAATTTGCCGGCTATAGGTGTGGCCGTCGAAGAGTACGCCGAGATCACCGGCTTTGTTGTGAGGAATGATCGGGTTGAGGGCGTCGAGACTCGCCGCGGGCGGATCACCGCCGGCAGCGTTGTGGTTGCCGCAGGCGCCTGGAGCGGCCAGTTGCTGGCGGGGCTGGGTTATGCACTGGATGTGGTGCCGGTGCGCGGGCAGATGATCCTGTTTCGGGCACGCCCCGGCGTGGTGTCGCGCATCGTGCTGAGCCAGGGCTGTTATCTTGTGCCGCGTCGTGATGGGCGCGTTCTGGCGGGCAGCACGCTAGAGTACGTGGGTTTCGATAAAACCACTACGGAGGAGGCGCTTGCCAAGTTAAGCCGCGCCGCCATCGCCATGGTGCCTTCCCTGGCTGATTACGGGATCGAGCGCCACTGGGCCGGGCTGCGCCCCGGTTCACCCTGTGGCGTGCCCTATATCGGCGAACACCCGCGCGTGCAAGGTTTATTTGTCAATGCCGGGCATTTCCGCAACGGCGTGGTGATTGGCCCGGCTTCGGCGCGCCTGCTGGCCGACATCCTGCTGCGGCGAAAACCCGTGCTCGATCCCGCGCCGTATGCCTTGGAGGACTGCGCGAATAGAGATTATTATGGAACGAGTTTTGCGCCTTGATATTGCGGGGCAAAGCGCAATACCATAGACATTCGCTAAAGATTTGCCCTATATTAGACGATAATGATGAATGACATGAATACGCAAATGCTTGGCAACATTGATGTGGTTGCTCTCATGCGAGAGCACGGCATCACCCCCACCCAGCAGCGGGTGGAGATCGCGCAGGTTCTTTTCTCCCGGCCTCAGCACCTCTCTGCAGAGCAGGTTTTGGCGCTGGTCAACCGTGACCGGCATGTAGTGTCCAAGGCGACCATTTATAATACTCTGGGGTTGTTTGTTGGCAAGGGGTTGATTCGTGAGATTATTATTGACCCAACCAAGGTGTTTTACGACCCCGCCACATCCCCCCATCACCACTTTTATAATGTCGATACCGGTGCGCTGCTGGATATCGCAGCCGATGCCGTCGCCCTGAGCAAACTACCTGATTTGCCCGATGGCACAGTCGCCGAAGGTGTGGACGTCGTCGTGCGCATCCGTAACTGTAGAAGATCCACGGCAGAATAATCTGCTTAACACTACATTTCTGGTTGTCCTAAGCCCCCGGTTTTATTTATACTACGCACCCTCTCGTCGGCATAGCTCAGTTGGTAGAGCAACTGATTCGTAATCAGTAGGTCGGAGGTTCGATTCCCCCTGCCGGCACCATTTTTTTCTAGTATTTTCATGATCTTGCCTACCTCCATCGTTGTGTTAAACATTGAGTACAACTACCCTTGCACCGTTTTTGCACCAGTCGCGAAATGTCGTAAACCCATATAAGCACAAACACGGCAATGTGCAAACAACCAAATGTGTGGTTTTTTTATGCACTTTTCTCGTCTTGCATTGCACCACCCACCAATTTAGGACGGCACAGGTTTTCAGCGTAGTCGGCCAGGTGGTCGGCACTCAGGTGGGCGTAACGGCGCACCATATCAACTGTTGACCATCCAGCCATCTCCTGGAGCGCGTAGAGCGGCGTACCGGCCTGCACATGCCATGAGGCCCACGTATGGCGGAGATCGTGAAACCTGAAGTCCTCGATACCGGCACGCTTGAGGGCTTTGCGCCAGGCGTGGTTGTTTGCGCGGGTGACACGGTTGCCGTGATAGGTGAATACCCATCGAGGGTGTTGGCCGATCTGGCGGTACAGGATCAATATGGCTTGGGCGTTGAGCGGCACGGCAACGGCCTTGCGAGATTTGGCCTGGTCAGGATGAATCCAGGCAATGCAGCGCTCAAGATCGACTTGAGACCATTCAAGGCCGGTGATGTTTGACTCGCGCAAGCCGGTGAGCAAGGCGAAACCGGCCATGGCCGCCAGATGCGGCGGCAATTCTTTTATGAGGCATTCGGTGTCTTGGCGGGTCAGCCAGCGGATACGCCGTTTAGATTCTGAGAGCATGCGGACGGCAGGGGGCTTGTCGATCCAGCCCCATTGATTGGCAGCACAGCGTAGTATGGATCTGACGACAGCCAACATGCGATTAACGCTAGCGGGGGAAACGCCATCATTGAACTTGGCTTGGATGAGGACCTGTAAGCGATCGGTGGTAATGGCTACAAGCGGAATATCGCGCAGGTGCGCATCCAGCCAGCGGAGGTGGCACTTGTCGTCTTTAAGGCTGGACTTATGCGCCTTTTCGGCGATCCAGCGGACAACGGCTTGCTGCCAGAGGTAGCGGGGCCGGTCTCCGATTTGTTGGACGCGCCAGTATTCAACTTTCAGGTGGTCGTGGTATTCCTGGGCGGCCTGTTTGTCGGAAGTCCTAGCGCTGACAAATATTCGACTGCCGTTGGGGGCCGTGAAACGGACGTACCAGGTTTTACCGCGCTTGACGATGGGCATAGATTATCCTCGGTTTTTACGGTGTATCCACTGCGTAGGTGTTCGACAAGGTCGGCATCGATGAACCTCCAATGCCGGCCAAGGCGTGCGGCGGGAATCCGGCCAGCGTGAGCCATGCGGCGAAGAACCTCGGCGTTCAAACCGAGGAAAGCAGCAGCATCGTGGAGGTTCATTACGCGCATGTCAATTTGTTACAAATGTAACCCGTTATCCGTTGTTGAAAGTGTTACGAGCGTTGCTCTTGCACACGGGTGACGGTTACCCACAGCTACCCTTCCGGCAGGGGATACATGCAGCATCCCCTTCTGGTCGGAGCTGCGCGGCTGTGGATAGCCGTCGCTGTTGAATCATGTGCGCTCATAAAAAAACCTCTAGCACCAAGCGTCGAGTGGGCCAGGTGCACACAACGGAGTCAAACCAAAAAAAATTACAATAAAATTCGCAATAAAAATAATTGAAATACAGCATATAAAAATGAGCAGGTTTCTAAAAAATCCGCTCCAGAGAATCATTGACACTAAATCTTTCCAGAAATCATGAAGATCCATAAAGCCCCCTATAAAGATTTCAACATGTGAGGCGGGGAGCACCCAGGCTGCGCCTGGGCACCCCCGCGCCTCATAATTTTGTGATCTGCAACACGAGCAAAATTTGACTGTGAGTTTTTTCACCAGATGTACTGTCTAGGATGCTTGGTAAGAAGGACAATCCACTTTTTGTAGTCGATTTTTTATCTTCGTCGAGACCGCCAATAATTACCAATTCGTCGGGTTCAACATTTAAGGTAGTCTTGATCTCGCGGGTCAAGATGCTAGGACTGTTGATTGTGCTGGTACTGGTCTTGGAGAAGCTGCTAATTTGTTGGGACAACTCAAGCTCGATCCGATCTTCAAGAATCTGAGGTTTCAAATCGAATATGACACCCGAATCCATATACCGAATAGACTGGATGGGATTACCGTTTCTGTCGAGCGTTGATTCTGCCAAAACAGGTTCACGAGTGCCAACAACAAATCGTGCGCTGGAAGCGTGGCGAACACGCACAGAAGGACTACTGATCAATCGAAAGCGTGAATCTTTTTCAACTGCAGATAAGATAGCATTGATGGTCGATGTTTTTAGTTGTACAGCATTGGCAAGGGACTGAACACCTCCACCCAGGGTAACACCCAATTTACCAGCAAGAAGGCTAAGAACGAAATCGAAAGAGCGCGCTTTAGTTTCGCTGTCTGAAAACTCGAATATGACGGCTTTAGCCAATATCTCAGCAGGACGATGATCATAATCTGCAATAAGTTTCATAACACGTTCGATTCCTTTTTCGTCACCAGCAATAACGACGTTATCAGAGTCCTTGTACTGTTTACCGGTGAATTGATTAACGATAACCTGCAACTGATCCACGGTACGGTAACGAGGGCGATAAAGCCTGACAATATCAGGTTCGGGTTTTTCAACTGGTACAGCGGTTGGAGCAGAGGGAGCCGCAACCGAATCAGTTGAATCCTTGCGCAATAATACTGCAGGCAAGATTTTTGTTGGAGGTGTAGAGATATGTGGGTTTACATTACCGGGTAACATTTGGCCGGTGGGATAGAAATAGACGATACCATTTTCATCTTTGCTTTCAATACCCACCCGACGCATAAGAACACTGATCATCATTGGCAATTGTTTAAGATCAATTTATTTGATGTTGATAGTTACCTTGCGGCCATCGTCTACAAGACGAGGATCTAGAATGTAGTCGCGATGCAGCATATGCCGGTAGGTGGCCTCCAAGAATGAAACAACAGGGGCTTTGCTGAAATTGAGCGAAACAGTCTCTGCCTGAACAAGAGACGTATATAAAAACAGGATTAACATTACCGGGTAACGCATATTATTTACCTTGAGTAAACCATTCATCGCCGATCTTGACACGGGCGCCAATGGGCGTGAGTTTATAGGTGTATGACTCCACAGAACGACCATCGCCAAGAGTGGCTATCATTTTGCCATTTGAAAAATAGAATCCAGCCAAAGGGACTGTCGATACCTTCTCCAATTCAAGAAGGTCTTGTGCAGGACGCTGATAACCGAGCATTACACCAACGCCAACCACAAGCAAAAAGGCGCAAAGCGCACCGCCAAAAAAGGAACCTAAAATAATAGTTTTGTACATTTGCCACCACCCTATATAACGTCCGCGTATATGCCAAGCCGAAAGTATTGTTGCGGGGCCAACGATTTGCGCATCACGGCTTTTGATGTTGATAGGCCTAAAGACTTGGCGCGTATCATATGCCTGATACAGACTCGCGCCACGGTATACCCAACGATCTGAAACCGGCGAAACAGAAGCGATGCCATACCTAACAATGGCCAGGTGCACACGTGGCGGCATCAAACGGAAACCGAAAAGTTTAGTGAATAAGGTCAAAAAAGGGATGGCGATACGGTCAATACGCTTACAGACTACCCAGTGCTCTATCAGCGCATCGCGGATCTGCTTATCAAGCATACCGAGGTCTTGAACAATGAAAAAAACATCCCAGCCGCGCTTGCGGGCATGCAGCATCCAGTTGATGAAACCGGAACGATCCTTATCAGCAAAATCCCTCGAATTCAAGAACGACGCACATTCATCCAAAATGAGAGCACCGTTTTTTGTTTCATCGGTCGAGTCATTGCCGAGACCAATAGCCATAAGGTCATCATGAGTTGGCTTATCAGGAATACGTGTAATGGTACAACGCGAGGTTGCGGGCAGTAGATGCTCAAGATAGATATCCAAGTTAGTGGCAATTCTACGACCCTGCAAAATATAATCGCGCATGCGACCAACTGCTGCCAGAGTTTTTCCGGCACCGAGCTTCCCCGTAATTCCGTAAGTAGCCATCAGATGCCACCCAAATACATACGCAAGATATCCTTATTCAGGCTATAGGCCCAGTCAGTGATGCGAGCGGCAAAATATATACCCACACACACTTCGAAATTACTAGGGATGAGAGATGTAAATCCAACCAGAAGCATGTGTGTGCTCATAGCCGACATGGCCGCGGCAACCATGCCATGAAGCGCCGCCGCAAAAATTGCAGTCATAGCAATGAACACAGTTACCACCGCCAGTCCAATAGCGAAACGCCGCGTCACGAACTTCATGAAAAATGCGGCAACGTTTGTGAAAGCTGTCAACAAAAAAGTTGCTAAATATTGCATTTGTCAGGACCTCCGGGCATTGCTACTGGATGAAGTGAAAAGCTCAAATAAGTAAATACCTAGAAAAACATAAAGGAGCCAACCAAGACCCTCTCGAATAATGGCAAACGTTTTGCAAAAATCAAATGTGATAAATCTCGTTCCAAGCCCGAAATCGTAATTTTCACACGCAACACGAGGGATATCTGGACGCCAGAGCCAACTAATACCGTGCTGGTTACTAGATGTGACAGACAACACCTTGTCTTTTATGGATTGATCATTTGCAGCCAATTCCGCATTTTGAGAAGCAAGCGTAAGATCTTTGCCATTGAATCCACTATCGTCTATGTCAACACCACAACGCGGCTGGCCTTGACCTCCACAATTACCCGTGCCCGTGCCAGTCGTTCCACCGCTGGTGCCCGATCCACCAGTATTGCCACCACTGCTTTCTGTAACGTTTGTGACAGGGTAAGCGTTATTGGTGGAATAAAATTGACCTGTGGTAATAGTGCGCGTGATAGCGCCGTCACGTTGAGTAATGATCTTGGTGTCTCCCGGACCGTCCTGAACCTGTAGTGTTTTGTCCACAGACTGCGTGACCGTCAATGATCCAGATGCCTGGGTGATGCTAGGTTGCAGGGCCGCACAATTAGGGTTTTTGGGATCAACCTGCCATGTTCCATCACCCAGTTTTGTAACCTCGCATGGTATGCTCGTTGGCTTTGGTACAGCAGCAGCATTGACCGTGGTGCAGGTGTTTCCACTCTGAGTTGTTCCAGGTGGACAGACTGGAAATTCCGTTTTGTCCCAAACCGCATAAGTGCGGACCGTGCCGGCGACATTGACATCGAGACAAAAAACAGGAGTAGGCGCATAACCAGGTGGTGCTACGGTCGACGCTTGACCACAGCGTTGGAAATCGTAGTTCAATGTAGGAAATGAGTCATTAAGTGTTTTGACAACCACCAAATGATTAGTGGCGCCGTCAAAGTATGTGCGCGATCCGGCGCCACCATCCTGGACTACAGCAGCCCATGTTGAGGGCATGCTGGGATGACCACCGCCGGCCGGGAAGGTTGGCTTAGGCGTCGGATCAATCGAACCAGGCGATGGAGGATCCCATTTACCATCTGTGGGAGTTTGGCGTGGCTGATTTTTTTTAAGCGCAATTGTGATTGTTGCGGGCGTTTGCGCATTATTGGTTTTCGGCGCGTCATCGCTAAAAAACAAATAATCGACCAGAAACAAACCGCCACCCGCTACATATGTGCCGATTTCCGCGGTTTTGGCGATTGTACCGGCGCTTGAGAGAGAGCGACCCGCCCATATGGTCGAACTGACAAGCGGCGTTACAGCCCACAAGAACGCATGAACCGATGCAGTGACACCAAAAAAAAGAGCCAGAAAAATTGCTGTTTTTTTCCAAAAAAATGAGGGGGACATTTGTCCCCCTCGCGACTTTTTAAGTGACTTTGTTCCCAACACGCTTGAAGAGACGCATGAATAACATCCCTCCAAAAATGGCGATGAGCAGCGGCCACCCTTTGTCAATCAGTGCCAGCGCATCGGTGGTGATCGACGTATCAATAACTGCAGGCAACGCGGCGTTAGCTACACCGGTAAGACCCACGGAAAGACCAAAAACTGCAACAATTTTCTTCATAAAAATGACTCCATTTATTAGACCTGCTCGAAAATGCGAACAGCGACCAGGTACAAAAGACCGCTGCCGTACCCGGTTACCCAGCAGGCCATCAGGTAACCAGATATTTCTAAAAATTCCGCGACTGTCAACGGGTCCTCCCAGAAGCAAAACCTAGCGCAAAAAGAATGATGCAAACAGAGACAAAAACAACATCCTGTATTGGATATGAGCTAAGCATCACGCGGCCTTGGCCGTATTTTTTTGCGCGGGAGAAAGTTTGATTCTACCGATGGTAAGTTTGCCGAAAGAACCGACAAAAAAACTAGCCGGATCAAGAACGTAGCTGCCAACAGGGAACGGAGCCTGGTTGTCCTCAAGTTGCAAGAGTATGCGGGTAGGATAGGGATGAGGCCTACCGTCATGCGCGAGCAAAAAAACCCACCCTTCCTGCTCGCGTAGCGAATATTGTTGACCGGATTTTTTGCTGACTCCGCTGCGTGTTAATGATTGGTCAGTTTTAATTTCAATGTTAATCATCGTCGTCAAATCTCCGTTAAATTGAGTAAATTTTTTTAGTTGTCCACCATTTTTGTGGCGTAGTAAAAAGATCACACAAATTCAATGAAGAGAAAACAGGGAGATGTTTGCACAAATAATGCGACATTCGCAGACAGCATATTGCAATTACTAGACATTTCTTGTATAATCAACGAGTTATTAACTTTTATGAAATGCGGGTATTTAAAAAAGATAAATGAAAGAGCTACATCTGGTCATGTTGTTGTTTGATCGTTGGCAACTCGATACCGCTGCCCAACTGACGCTTCTTGGACTCAGTCCCACCAGTCCCACCAGTCCCACCAGTCCCACCAGTCCCACCAGTCCCACCAGTCCCACCAGTCCCACCAGTCCCACCAGTCCCACCAGTCCCACCAGCCGCGCCATGCTGGGCCGCTACCGGCGCGGCGCGGCCTATCCCGCCACCCGTGATGTCCGGGACCGGATCGGCTGGCTGCTAGCCATTCACAAGGCGCTGCGCCTGCTGTACCCCTATAACGAGGCGCTACGCTATGACTGGGTGAAGCGCCGCCACGAGGCGTTTGGACATCAAACGCCTTTAGAGGTCATGATGAAAGACGGATTGATTGGTATCGCCAAGGTGGCGCGTTACCTGGATTGGCAGCGAGGCCGGTGATGATAACAAGATGCAATATTCGGTTTGGTGGATTGGCACTTCCGGCATGCGGTACCACGGCAGATGCAGCACTGTACTGACGTGGTTTTAAAGTAGGGGTAATTCGTCCCCAACGAAATCAGCTATGAGTTTCTTCAATAAATCAAAATCCTGTCGTGAAATTTCGCCGTCTTGTAAAGATATATCCAACAAAAAACGAAACGATTTTTCTAGGCCCAGATTTTCAAGCAGCATGGCGAGAACGGTAAGGCGTTCTTGGTCACTGAAACCGATCTGACCATCATATGCCTCAATACGGAACGATTCGGGCAAAAGGTCAGTTCTAGAAAGAAACTCGTCATAACACCAATGACGGCCCTCCCAACGTATGTCCCATTTATGTTTCATGCCTACCTCAAAACAAAGTAAAAGTCCCACAATGGGACAAGAGTCCACTGGTTAAACATAGTGACCTTTGAAAAAGAGAAAGGAGGGTAATGTGCTTTCAGGCCGCTTCTTCATGAGGGCGGTGATGTAGCACCATGAGCTTGTGTTCTGGAATCGCCAGAGAGGCATAGGTCTTACCTTCAAGGTCGGCAAATTCCACCTCAAATACTCGTGGCGCCAGAATCTCAACAATGGTTCCCACCTGGCCACGGCTCAATCCATCTTCGGCAACATCTTCCGTCAGTGCCACAACATCAAGCAGTTTCATCGTTCACCTCTCAGTACATAACAACTGGTCAGGCGGGGAAATCCCTCGCCCGTTCTAACGATCCATCCCGACCGGATAACAGCCTTGCGATTTCCTCGCTTGACCAATACATCAACACTATAGCGCTGTCCGTATAGGTCACACTTCATCGGAGTGGCGTCATTGCTCCGCACTCCATCAAGCAAAACTTCATGCAATTCCTCCGCATCAAAGACGGTCATGCTCAATGCAGAGAAGAAGACCCTCGCCTTATGCCTACCTTCGGGATGATCCATACTCAAGCAATAATCCCTGAGCTTAGCAATATCAACAACCGCCTGTTCAGATCCTGGGATACGTGACATGAATTGAACGCCTACGCCACCAACTTGAGGGTTGGCACTTCTGGCATGCGGTACCACGGCGGCGGCAGCACTGTACTGACATGGATTTCACGATCACGCTTCAGTTGTGGCACGGGTTTTGTGCCATCGAACTGAAGAGAAATATCAATACCCAGCTGCAACAAGCGCCCGCGATGAACGTAGTACTGACTGTTATGCTCCAGCGCGTGGCCATGGAGCCACTTCAAGGCGTAGCCTTCAGTTGTATTCGCGGCCTGTCTGGATTTTACAATTTCACGATCCAGCAATTGATCGGCAATGGTTATATAGTCAACAGCAGCTATCTCTAGTCTTTTCATGGCGTTATCTATCTCATTCAAGTAGGGTTCAAAGTCGCTCTCGCGCACCATTCCATAGAAGCAAAAATTATGTCGGCTCAGAAATTTTTGCTTGAAGGTGTGCTCTTCTCTGGCAATGCCCATTTCTTCACAATAGTCGATCAAACGTTTGTAATAGTCGCGCTCTTCATCTGTCTTGAGTTTTTTCAGCTTTTTCCGGCTGGCTAAATCATAGCCCTTGTCGTAAATCTTATCATAACGCCACGAACTGCCCTTGTTCCAGTCGGTTGTGCGTCCGTTCGGGTAGAGGTAGGGCAGTTTTCCACGGTTGAGGGCTTGGGTCGATAATCCACGCAGGAACGGCAGCACATTGTCACGCCCAACGCCGAGGTTGCGCGTCCAGTCGATCCGGGTAATAACGGCGCCATCCGTCCACAGCCGGGAACGGTCATTTTCACCCGACTGACACCAATCGAACTTGGTGCATTTTGAGAAGGGCGGCAAGCCGAGTTCAAGCAGGATACGGTTGTACACGGCTACGCAGGCTTCCAAGGTGGCATGGCCAAAGAGATTATCGATGCGCTGCCAACGGGAAGGGTTGCCACCGACCGTCACCCGTTGACCGTCACACCGAATTTGCAGGGTAGAGCTGTACGAGCCCTCAAACGCCAAACGCGAGGGGTTGGGCTGGCTTTCCTCGCCGGTTTCGAGATCGATGGACCAAAACAGCTTTTTTCCCACCACCGGAAGTCCGCCTTCGGGGTAGTCCTGATACATTTCGAGGAAGTCAACGAAGAACATTTGACCCCCTAAAATTCCGGACGTCCGGAGTTAGTTCGGGTGTAACAGGAACTCCCGAACTAACTCCCCCACCGTTTGTGGTAGAAATGCCCAGTCCAAAACACGAAAAGCGAACCCGTATAACCATATTTTTAGAGTGGACATAACCCAGACCGGAAACCCACGCAATACACCTGCCAGGGGCTACCTCAAGACACGAATTCGGTACCGTCACGGCGCGGATCATCGGGCAACGCCCGTCAATGCGCCGTGACGACGTGCAGTAACCGAAACAACGGATTCAGTGGAAACGGGTATGGAACAACGCGCACAATTGACCATGCGAGACGCAATAGGATCGACACCAGAAGGCTGGCGGCAGGAAAAGGGCAAACGGCACGCTGGGCAATAATAAAACCTGGTGGACTGGCCAGGTTGCACCGGATTTGCACCACCAGTGCTTACTAAGTGATTGTTTTGAAAGGACGCAACAGTAGGGTTTGATTCGATTGAATCTTTATAACTTGATGTATTTATTAATGTTTTATTATGTACTGACGGTTTCGTAATCAGTAGGTCGGAGGTTCGATTCCCCCTGCCGGCACCATCTTCAAGTAACCGCTTTATTTTTTCTCAATGTTATAGAGCAGGTCGGCACCGCTTTGCAGGCCGCTGCCTTCTCCTTCAAGTGTCCAGCGGCGGCTGAGTTGATAGCGCAGGCGTAGGGTCTGGAGCCGATCAATGACGCCGACGCCGTAGCTTATATAGAGTTTGGGTGTCAGGTATTTGCCAAGGACGAGGGCGGCGCCTGCTGTGGTTGACGTGGCGCCCGGCGTGGTTCCTGGCATGGTGCTTGGGAGCGCGCCTGGAAGTGTGGTTGCGCCGGCGATGGGGGAGACTCTTGTCTCCATGCGTACCTCCTCGATGCCGAAGGCCTTGCCGATCTTCTGGGCAAGCATTTCACCGCCCGCCAATCCCAGCCCCAATGCCGCATTTGATAGTTGTTGACCCTCGGCGGCGGAGGCTTGACGCATGGGACGGCCTAACAATAGATAGGATAGGGCGTCGGCTTCCGGCATGGCAGGTTCGGAAAATGCCGATAAAACCGGGCTTTGCAATGTGCCGCGCACGTTGAGTCCGACGGTGATGGGCGTGGATACGCCTATCTGTGGAATCAGGCGTATGGCGCGTGCATCCAGCCCAGGGTTGTTGATGGGGCCGCCTGCAAACAGTAGTTTGCCTCCTTTTTTGACTGTGAGCTTTTGGTTGAATGCGCTGTATTCCCCACCGTCTTCAATACGTATCTCGCCCAGAGCGGTAGTGAGCTGTCGCGGGAGGTCGATCAGTGCGATATCGCCGGTGAAGCGTCCGCTGAGGCCGAATCCCTTGAACTTCACCTGGTCGCCGAGTTTGAGGCCGATCAGGCTGCTGATCTCCCAGCGGTCGGCGCGGGCTTCCTCTCCACCCACCTGTTCAACGATGATATCCTCCGAGGGCCGGATAGCGGCGCTTAGGTCGCGCGGCTCGATGTTGGCTTCCGGGATGAGCAGGTTGCCATTGACATCAATTTTGTGTTGCGCGATCTTGATGGTGAGGTCGGGTGAGACATTTGCCTTGAACTCCGGTGTTCTGGCTGCTTCAAAACGTTCACCTTTTACCGTTAGATTTGCTTCCCACTTTCGTTGCGCATCGGGTTGCGCCTGCCCTGCCAGTTGCACTATGCCGTCACCAGAACGGACTTGTCCTTTGAGCGTGAGGCTGTTCTCATCATTGCCGGTGATGAGCATCTGGATGTCGCGCAAGCGCAGACCGAAGCGTGGCACCAGGGCCGTACCTTGTTCGAGTTTTGCTTCTCCCGTGAAGCGTGGTTTATCCATCGTGCCGGCCAAGGCAAGCGCGATGTTGACCTTGCCTTGGGTGTTTTCCACGCCTGGCAGCAAATCGGGTAGCCAGTCAAGCTGGTGGATTTGCGCATTCACTTGTCCAGTTAGCTGGGATACATTCGACATTGGATTTTTCAGTATCGCAGGCAAGCCTGAGCGGGGCAGGGCGAGCGTACCCTCTGCGATGCCCCTGTCGAGCAGCGTTAATCTCGCTCGTGTGTTCAATGTGTCCGGCCCCAGGTTGGCTTCCAGGCTGCCGTCAGTATAGGCAAGAACGAGATCTTGCTCTGGGCCGAGCGGGTAGACGATGCTTCCTGGGGTGGGGATGAATTTTCCTTCCCCGGTCAGCAGGCCGGCAGAATTGTAGCGTCCTGAAAGGGAGGCATCGAAGGCGCCGGACAGGGCGGCGTCGGGTGGGAGCAGAGGTTTGAACCAGATCATGGGCAGGTTTTTGCCCTGTGTGTTGCCTTGCCAGCCACTGTTACTCTGCCGGCTAGCATCGACGCAGACTTGGGACGCAGTCTGGTTCCAGCACCATGGGCCAAGCTGTGCGTTGTCTCTGGCAACCGCAAACGGGCCGGGGGCGGTCAGGCTCCAGTGCCCGAAGGTTTGAGACGAGGCATCGGCGCGGGTGAGCATGCCTTTCCAAGCGATATTCTGTTCCCCCATATTCTGGAAAACAAGGCCACCCTGGGCACGCAGCACCAGCGATTCTTGCGCCATATTCAGTGTGGCATTTAATTCGTGTCGCGTGGCCTGGCCGCTGCCGTCGATGGTGACAGAGTCGATAGCTTGAGTGCCGATGCGCAGCCTGGTGGCGCGCAGGTTAAACTGCGAAGGCAGTTGATCCTGCATGTCTACATCGGCGCTTACATGCAGTCCGGCAGCGCGATGTTCATTGAATGCCAAATCTTTTCCATTGAGCATGGCAATGATGCGTGGCGTGCGCAGAGGCCCGGACAGACTACCGCTGCCATGCGCCGTGCCGCTGCTTGTTATGCCCTGGGCGGCGAGCGCTCTGCCAAGATCCTGAATATCCAGCTTCCACCGCAGATCCCATTGCTCGTCCAGCCGGCCTGAAGCTGCGAGGTTTGCCGAGCCGGAAGATACATTAAGGCGTGGCAATTCATAGCCATCCTTGCTTATGACCAGGAACGCTGAACCGTCCAGCGGGATGTCGCGTAGCTGTCCATTAAGCTGGTGGATGTCCAGTGAAGTGACGATATCGTCCGCAGTCCGTGTGCCACTGATCCGGGTTTGCAAAGCCAGCCGCCCCGGCCATTGTGGCCACTGCTGCCCGGGGTTCAGGTCGTTGCCGCTGATATCAACGCTCCATGCAAGCTGTGGTTTCCAGGCAAGCGCTCCGCTCCCTGTGACATTGCCGTCCAGGATGTTGCCATGGATGTGTGTCAGCTTGAGATGGGTGCGGCTGCCTTCTCCATCTGCGCTCCAGTGTCCTGGCGGGATATTTTTGCCTGTTAGCACGGTGTCGAATGCCAGCCTATATTTGCCAATGCCGCCGGAAAATTTGTAGTTTCCCCATTCACTGCTGATTACCGCTTCTCCGGAGAGTGGCCAGGCGAGGGAGCGCCATTTCCCTGCCAGGCGAAGCTGTGGATCTTTGATCAGATCGCCGGTGACGATGCCTTGAGCGGTGATGCGGGTGGGACGATCCGGCAGGGCTAGCGTTAGTTCGCGAATCTGTATTTTTTTATCTTCATAGCGTGCCTGAAGATGTGTGTCCACGGCGTATTGTTTTTGCTTGAGATGCAGCGCGCTTTGCACGTTGGCATGGTTGAGGTCGCCCTCGGCGCGGATCTTTCCTGACACATCCAGTTGCGGCCAGCGTGTATTGATGTTGCGCGCGCTTAATCCATCCAACTCAAGGCTGGCCTGCCACCGCGTCTCCGCCAGTAGGCCGGTGACAGTTCCGTACAGCGCCGCCTTGAAGGGGGCAGTGATATCCGTCGAAGCGTCGAATTCATTGAGCAGATCCCCTTTGAAGGTGGTTTCCCCCGAGAAGGCGCTGTATCCCTTCGGTGTCGTCGTCCACAGGATGCGCGCATTCAGGGGATAATCACCCTGCGGTTTTACTGTGCCGCGCAGGGTGGCATGGAGGAGGGGAGATTGCATCTCGAGTTCGTCGATATGCAGGCGCTGGCGGTGGAATCTGCCAGCCAGGGTGATGTTCTCAATGGGGTAGGAGAGCCTCCTGTCCGGCAGATTGACCGTGATTTTGCTGACGATGGCCTTATCCAGTTTTCTGTCGAGCTGTAACCGGATATCCGGCACTTTTTTCAGCGGTTCCGGGCTTTTTAGCTGGGTATAATTTAACCCTGTGATATTCAGCCGGGTGATATGCAGTTGTTCATAGAGCAAGGCAACAGGGCGTATCTCCAGCTTGATGTCATCAATGGCTACGGTGGTGCGGGCATCTTTGGTTTTATAGTGTAACCCATGCGCGGCGACGGAATCGATCAGCCGTCCCTCAAGGCGTTCCACCCGTAATTCGCCTGGGATGTTGCGCGCAGCCAGATCGAACATCCATTTCAATCCGGTTTCGGTGGTGGCCACGAAAGCCGCCGTGCCGGCAAGTGTAATGATTATCAGCGCCAGCAATAAAAGCCAAGGCAATTTGTGCCGTCTGGCTTCGGCGGTGGAGTCTGCTTCGGAATTTTCAGTATCGGTCATAGATCGGGGCCGATTACAAGATGAAACTTCATGGGGTTGCCGGGTTCGCTCACCGCCCAGGCCAGATCAAAGCGGATCAGGCCGATGGGGGTTTTCCAGCGCACACCCGCTCCCGCGCCTTGTTTGAGTTTGTCTGCCCAGTTATCCAGGGCGTTTCCGATATCGAAAAAGACGGCGCTGCTCCATTTGTCTGTCCACGAATATTCATATTCGGTGCTGCCGACCAGCAGTTGTTCACCACCGATGACCCGACCTGTGGCCGCATCCCGTGGCCCCAGGGTATTGTAACCGTAACCGCGCACGCTTTGGTCGCCGCCGCTGAAGAAGCGTAGCGAGGCGGGCAGTTTGGCAAAATCGCCTACGCGGCTGATGCCCGCATCACCGCGTAGGATGATGCGGCCATTTTCCCCGAGAGGGCGAATTAGCTTGCCTTGCAGCCGCATTTGCAATAACTGGATATCCGAACCCAATAACGGATGAGTTCCTCTGATGTCGATTAACAGCCGGGTGCCGTGCCGCGTGTAAATACGGCTGTCGGCATCGACGCGTGACCAACTGATGCCCGGCAACAACAGCTTGCTATAGCCGCTATCGTTACCAACAGTAAATGTTTCGGCCTGATAATTAATGTATATCGTTTCAAGCCAGCCGCTGCCCCTGAGCAGCGTGTGGCTGGCACCGAGTACAGCTATCTGGCTTCGGCTGGTTTGAGGGTTGTTCTCCAGCCAGCCCGCAGTGAACTCGATGCGGTCGGTGCGTGGGTTGCGGGTGGGGATGCGATAGCGGGCGATGAAACTGTTTTTAATTTCAGAGAGCCTAAGTTCAGTTCTAAGGCGATGTCCCTGGTCGTTGATATGGCGGTTTTCCCAGGCCAGGCTGCCGCGCGCGCCGGTATCCGTGCCATAACCAAGGCCGGCGGTATAACGTTGTTTGTTGCGGGGCTCCAGCATGACTTCCACAGGGATTTCACGATTCTCGATAAGATCGCGGCGCGCCTTGGCATCCACGCTGTTGAAGTAGTCACTGTCGCTGAGTATGTTTTGCAGGGTAAACAGGCGGCTTGTTGAAAACGGTTCGCCCTGTTCAAAGGGGATAAAGCGCGCGAGGAATTCCGGGTCTAAATGGGTTTTTTCCTGGCCGGTTGGCTGAATAAAGCTCACCTTGCCGAAGCGGTAACGCGGTCCGGTGTCAAAATGAAGCGTCACATTAGCCGCGTGTTTATCGGGCTGGACATTCACCTCATGCCTTGAAAGCTGTGCATTCAGATAGCCGCGTTCGGAGGCGAGCGCCTGGAGGGCGCGCTTGCCCGCCTCATATTTTGCATGTTCGAGAACGTCGCCTTTGTGGAGGGGGAAGTCTGCGATGAGTCTCTGGAATTCTTCGTCCTTGGTGCCCTCGCCCAGCAATTGAATATCGATATTCCCCACATGTACCGGTGTCCCAGGGTCTATGTGATAGGTTGCCAGCCAGCCCCCGGCCTGCTGTACAAGCCCGGAGCGGATCTGTGGATCATAATAGCCAAAGGGTTCCAGCGCCTGCTTGATTTCGGCGGTGGCATTGCGGTGCAGGCGGCGTATGCGCGCCTCGAAAAGTTCCGGATCGTTTTTCTGCTGTTCGATGCCCAGGAACTTGCGCACATTCCCAAGCACGGCGCCCTCCACGCCATCGATTTTAACCTCTACGGTTTCCGCCGCACGGACTACGTTCGCGTAGCTGATGAAAATCATCAGCAGAATGATCAATATGTGTTTCAGCATTATAATTATTGGGCATCCGTTCTTGATATACCCCGATAGTATACCGTGGCTGCCAAGGGTGGCGCTAAAAGGATGCCGGAAAAGTCCGCCCATCGCCTTTTCAACGCCGTGCAGGTTGTTTTTCAACAGCCTGCGAATCAGGTATCATGCGCACTCACTGAACGGCGGGTATTATCTTCAATGGATTCGGATCACGACGCAATCGAACAACTTCATACCCTGCGGGATTTTGTGCGCTGGGGGACGAGCATTTTCAATGAGGCCGGCGTGTTTTTTGGGCATGGCACGGACAATGCCGTGGACGAAGCCCTTTTTCTGGTGTTGCACGCCCTGCATCTGCCGCATGGGTTGCCCGCCGAACTGATGCAGTCCAACCTCACTCTCGCGGAGAGGCGGACCATCGTCGATCTGCTGCGGCGACGCGTCAACGAGCGCCTGCCCGCCCCCTATCTTACCCATGAGGCCTGGTTTGCCGGTCTGGGTTTTTATGTCGACGAGCGCGTGCTGATACCCCGTTCGCCCACTGCGGAGTTGATTGAGGCGCGTTTTTCTCCCTGGCTGGAGCACGGGCATGTGGAGCATATTCTCGATCTGTGTACCGGCAGCGGCTGCATCGCCATCGCCTGTGCCCATGCCTTTCCGGAGGCCGAGGTGGATGCCGTGGACGTGTCCCTGGATGCCTTGGAAGTTGCCACTACCAATATTGAGCGCCACGGCATGGAAGGGCGTGTCCACGCCATCGAGTCCGACCTGTTCAGCGCCCTGGCCGGCCGGAAATATGAAGTAATTATCAGCAATCCCCCTTACGCTGCGGTTCATGAAATGGCCGCCTTGCCGGAGGAATATCACCATGAGCCAGCGTTGGCGCTGGTGGCGGGCGAGGAGGGTCTGGATATCGTGGTGCGCCTGCTGCGCGATGCGATTGATTACCTGGCGCCTGGCGGCATCCTGATTGTCGAAGTTGGCAATGCTGAAACAGCCCTGGCGCAGCAATTCCCCGATGTGCCGTTCATGTGGCTGGAGTTTGAGCGCGGCGGGCATGGGGTGTTTCTGCTGACATACGACAAACTGCGGCAATATCACGATACGTTTTCCGCCGCCTGCAAGCGGTTGAAAGTGTAGGCTGGATCTGCTCTGCCTGATCCGGCTCGTGACCATAAACCTAAAAAAGCTATTGAACCGCAGAGAGCGCAAAGAAACTCAGATGGTTAGCGTAACAAGCACGTTCACCCAGCGGGTGACTAGGCACAATTTTCTAAGGTCTTGTTTTTCCTTTGCGCTCTCTGCGTCCTTTGCGGTGAAATGCCGTTTTTAGGATAAAACCTAGAGGAGTATCCATGAAAATAGTACGTCGTGTGCTGTCGGCGGTGGCCGGTGGCGGATTGATGATGTTGGTTGGCATGTCCGCGCTGGCCGGCACCTTTAATGCCTTGCAGCCCTTGCCAAAACAGCCGCCCATCCCGCAGGACAACCCCATGACCCCCGCCAAGGTGGTGCTGGGCAAGCAGCTATATTTCGATGCGCGTTTGTCGCTTGCGGGCACGCACTCCTGCAACTCCTGTCATAACGTGATGGCGGGCGGTGACGATGGCCGCGCGGTATCCGTGGGGGTGAACGGCAAGGCAGGAACGCGTTCGGCGCCAACTGTTTGGAATGCGGCGTTCAGCACTGTGCTGTACCGGGATGGCCGTGCGCGCAGCCTGGAAGAGCAGGTCAAAAGCCACTTGTTGAGTCCCACCGAAATGGGCATGCCGGATGAGCAGGCCGTCGTGGCGCGCATCGCCGCTATCCCTGGTTACCGCAGCCAGTTTTCCAAGGTGTTTGGCGGTAAGGAACCGGTCAGCTATGACAACATCGCCAAGGCGATTTCCAGTTACGAGCGTACTCTTATCACCCCAAATAGCGCCTACGATCATTACCTGCGCGGTGATAAAAAGGCTCTTTCTGCGGCCGCCAAACGTGGCCTGGAAGAGTTTCAGAAAGTGCAGTGTGTCTCCTGCCATTTTTGGGTGAATCTTGCAGGTCCGGTACCGGGATTGGCGTTTCAGATGGGCGAAGGTTTTTATGAGCTGTTCCCCAATTATCCGGGTACCGAATATGAAAAGCGCTATCAACTCGCGGACGATATAGGCCGCTACAATGTTACCGGTATCGAAACAGACCGGCGCATGTGGCGCGTGCCAGGCCTGCGCAATGTCGCGGTGACCGCCCCCTATTTCCACAACGGCGCAGTCAAAACGCTGGAAGAGGCGGTGCGCGTGATGGGCAAGACGCAGTTGAATAAGGACCTTACCGACCTGCAGGTGAAAGACATCACTGCCTTTCTCAACAGCCTGACCGGCGAATTCCCGAAACAGACGTTGCCGAGGCTGCCTGCAACGCTGAATAGCAGCGTGATCGAATAGAAACGGGCTGCGCGCTATAATGCGCTGTCACAATAACAGGGGTTTAATTTTAATAATGTCGAATACTCTACAAGAAGCGCAGGCGATGTACGCCAAGGCCGATCTGCTCTGTTCACGTGATGACGTGGACGCCGCTCTTGATCGCATGGCTGCGGATATCACCGCAAAGCTGGAGGACAGCAACCCGCTGGTGCTGTGCGTGATGATAGGCGGGTTGATCCCGGCTGGCGGGTTGCTGCCGCGTCTGGATTTTCCTTTGCAGATCGACTACATCCATGCCTCACGCTACCGTGGCGCCACCCAGGGCGGCGTGCTGCACTGGATCGTCAAACCTTCCTGCTCGTTGGAAGATCGTGTCGTGCTGCTGATCGACGACATTCTCGACGAAGGCGTAACGCTAGCCGCCATCATCGACTTTTGCAAGGCCGCCGGCGCGCGCGAGGTATATTCCGCAGTGCTGGTAGAAAAACTGCACGACCGCAAGAATGGCCTGCAAGCCACTTTTAAAGGGCTTGATGTGGAAGACCGCTATGTATTTGGGTATGGCATGGATTACAAGGGCTATTTTCGCAATGCTCCTGGCATCTATGCTGTATCTGGTGATAACTCTTAAACTGGTAAACGTATACCCATGACTGAATTGGCGATCATCGGCGGCACGGGATTAACATCCCTCAAATCCCTGGAAATCATCCGGCGTGAGGTTGTTCACACGCCCTACGGCGAGGCCTCAGGCCCATTGACCCACGGCGTATTGTTCGGCAAGGAAGTAGTGTTTCTTGCCCGCCATGGCTATGGTCATACCATCCCGCCCCACAAAATCAATTATCGCGCCAATATGTGGGCGTTGCAGCATGCCGGCGTCAAAAAAGTGATCGCCATTGCGGCGGTCGGCGGCATCCGTGACGATATGCTGCCCGGGTGCCTGGCGATTCCCGACCAGATCATTGATTACACATCGTCGCGCAAAAACACCTTCTTCGAAGACGGGCTCACCCAGGTTACCCATATCGACTTCACCTATCCCTATAGCGAAGAGTTGCGCAACATTTTGATTCAGGGCTGCAGATCCGGAAAAATCGATATTTGTGTGGACGGCATCTATGGTGTAACCCAAGGTCCGCGCCTCGAAACTACCGCCGAGATCAACCGCATGGAACGCGACGGTTGCGCGATGGTAGGCATGACGGGCATGCCCGAAGCCGCTCTTGCGCGCGAACTTGATCTGCACTATGCAACCTGCGCTGTCGTCGTCAACTGGGCGGCCGGACGGGGAGGCGAGGGGGGCATCATTAAAATGGAAGAGATCGAAGCCACTGTGAAAACCGGCATGGATAAAGTGCGCATAATGTTGGAGCATGTGCTGCCGCTGATTTAGGCCATCTCCATTTTTCAAGAAGACCTTCGTTTGAGCAGCACATAAACCGCGCCGGCGCCGACGTCAACGGCGCGCGCCGAGCAAAAGGCCAAAACCTCATCGCGCTGCTGAAGCCAACTGTTTACTTTATTCCAGATTGTCCATTTATTGTCCATCACAAGGTTAAAACCACCAGCTTTAGCCGGCGTCCCGTCCGTCTGTCCGCCAAGCGTTTTTGACTGCGCTACCCCGTTTTTTCATCAAACTGTCATCGCCAAACAACGCTTTTACCGTGTTATCCAATGAATGTTTTGTTGCGGGGGGTTTTGTTGTGTCTTCAGGCTGCAGTTTTGGCCCGCATCCACAGCCGGCGGACACACCTGCCCCGGACAGCCCGTTTTGCCTCCAGGCAACCTATTATTCGGAGTGTGTCCTCCCGTGTCGCGTCATCGTCGCAAATAATACCCCTGCAGCAACCCCTCCCACGCCTCGAACCAATATTCGCCCTTGAGTCTGTTGGCGAAAGGGTCTATCCCTGTCCAGGCTTCGGCAGGTGTTCTACCGTCCAGATGTTGATGCGGGCGCACCCGGTTGTACCAGAAGCGGAATGTGTTGAGATCTTGCGCAAGTTGCGCTCTATCCGCGACACACCACTGATCGAGCTTCTGTTTCAGCGTCCCGAACAGCCGCTCGATGCGCCCGTTCTGCCACGGGCAATGCAACTCGCTGCGTTGATGGCGAATGCCGCTTAGCGCCAGCACAGTGCAGAACAAACGGCTGGTAAAGCACGCTTCATTGTCAGTGCGTATAGCGCCTGGCTTGCCATATTTCCCGATGGCCAGAAACAGATGTCCGAGTACTGTCCACGAAGCCTTGTCCGGCAATGCCGCCAGGCTCAGCAAGGCCCGGCTGCCGTGATCGATGAGGCCGAAGATCATGTGCATGTTCCCCGCCGCATCTGCCTTGCCCGTCAAATCCAGGCCCCACACCCGATTGCGCGGAACGGGCTTGGGGCGGGTATGTTTGATCTTTCGCCGCATTACCTGAATTTCATACTGATGTCTTCTGACAGTATCGGCGACGTAACTCTTGCCCACCGTCATCGTGCGGCTGGCGGCATGGCGCCGGTTAAAAACCATGGCGAGGGTGCGGCAACCGGCATCGGGCATCAAGGCCTTGAGGCGGACGATCTCGCGGCTCACCCACGCCGGTTTGGGTTGTGCATGGCACGTTGCCGGCGGCGCTAAGCCGTACCCCCGGCGGCGATGATGGCCGCGCAGTGTTCGTTTAGCCATTCCGATAAAACGCGTGAACCACGCTTTCATCCACAGTGCGACCCACCCCAGCAGCATCAACGCCATGTCCGCTCCGCCCAACTAAAAAACAGAAGCCTGACATGCGCACATGACAGCGGGCGTAGCCCGGATGGAATGAAATGAAATCCGGGGATTGATGATCCTATTTTCCTCAGTTGAATCCGAACTTGAACAGCCAGAACCCAGTATTGGCGCGCCTTTCAAGGCGATTTCCTGTGCTGCGCCACAGTTCCATTTGGGTGTTGTTCCGGATGCAGAAAAATTTATTGGCTACAGCCAGTTAGCGTAGGTTGTCGTCCTCAACAGAGGAAAATAGGATGATGGCGATGAACCCAGGGATTGATGTGAATGTGAATGGCATTGTGTTGTGTCGTGGTGTTCCCGGATTGCGCTATGCTCCATCCGGGCTACGTTCTACAGCTACGACGCTGCCCACCCAGGCCGACAGTCGCGGCAACAAGAAGCTCAGCTACGCCTGGAGCCCCGGCGGCCTGCTCAACCGCCTCACCGACAGCGACGGTCGCCTCACCGCCTACCAGTACGACCCCGCCGGCCGCCTGTCCGCCATCCTCGCCCCCAACCACGACCGCATCGCCTTCGCCTGGGACGCCGGCAGCCGCCTCAGCGAAAAGTGGTTCCCCAACGGCCTCAGCGCAAGATACACCTACAACCCCGACAACAGCCTCAAGCATCTCACCAACCGCAGCGCCGCCACCACCGTGCTCACCCAGCACGATTACAGCTACGACGGCGCCGGCAACCGCATCAGGCAGATTGAAAAAATCGACGCCGTCACCACCCCCTATGACTACGCCTACGATCCCCTGAACCGCCCCATCCAGGTCAAAAACGGCAACGCCGCCCAACAGGAAGACTACGTGCGTTTCGTTCGTCAAAAATAGTTTGGCAAGAAACTCGGGTGACGCTTCATTTCTGATGCCGATCTCGCTGCCACAGCACTTCCTCCCCGCCTTCGGCGCGTGCCAGCACGCGCGCGATGACGAACAATAGATCCGACAGGCGATTAAGATAAGCGAGCGCTTCCCCGTTGATTGTTTCGTTGCGCGCCAGGCTTACCGCGTGGCGTTCGGCGCGTCGGCATACCGTGCGCGCCAGATGGCACGTAGCTGCGGCAGGTCCGCCGGCGGGCAGGATAAACTCTTTGAGGTAGGGCAGGTCGGCGTTGAATGCGTCCAGCGTGGTTTCCAGCCGTGCCACATCATCCGCCGTTATGACATGATGCCCAGGAATGCAAAGTTCCCCACCTAAATTGAATAAATCATGCTGGATGTCCGATAGGCAGGCATGCACCGCTTCGGGCAGGTTGTGGGCCAACACCATGCCGATCACGCTGTTGAGTTCATCCGCTGTGCCATACGCCTCCACGCGCAGGCTGTCCTTCGCTACGCGTGAACCATCGCCCAGGCCGGTGTCACCCTGGTCGCCGGTGCGGGTGTAGATTTTTGAGAGACGGTGTCCCATGCTGTTTAGCCTTTTTGCGGTTTGTGATTTTAGGATTATAGGGCAGCGCTAACTGTTGAGGTACTCCTTTGATGAATCCCTGGCAGCGATCCACTGATTTCGTCGGCCCACTTTATGGCCCCAAGATAAGTATTTCTAATGCGGTCTATATCGAGACTTTGGATCTGCTCTTGCCCTTCATTTTGTTCATAGCTCAGGACGGTGTGCAACACATCTCCATGCAGGCCTTGATGGTGCAGTAATGCGTCTTTCACCGTGCTTGACAGGGGCAATGCATCGAGGATCTCATCCAGTGGCCGATCCAGCAAGGCATCGAGCGTGGAAAAAAGCCCGACGGTGAAAAAAGTTTGCAAATCTTTCAACCCCATGGCGCTGGCAAGCAGCTCGCTCATTTTGGCCCTTGTCAGCGCTGTGGTCATCAATGAATCTGGTTTGTCGTCCACATTGGAAAGCACCATGAGTGTTGCCCACATGCGAATGCAATTGGTTCCGGCGATGATCAGCGCTTGATGTATCGAGTCGACCATTCTGGGCAAGCCCGCTGCGGCGGAGTTGATGTAGCGTAACAGTTTGTAGCTGAGCGTTACGTCATGCGCGATGACTTCCTCCAGATGAGCGAAGGATAGGGATGGATCTTGCAGTACGCCCAAGGTGCGCAGGGCGGTGAGGCGCATCGCGGGCATACGTCGTCCCTCGACGATCTTGGGGCGGGAGAGGAAATATCCTTGAAAGTAGTCAAAGCCCCACGCCTGGCACTGTTCGAGCATTTCGTGTGTTTCGACCTTTTCGGCCAATAATTTGAGGTTATACTTTTTTAACAAAGCGACGTGTTCCTGGATGGCTTCAACACTTAGCGCCAATACGTCGATTTTGACAATATCCGCCATTTCCAGTGCAGGACGCGCTGCTTCATGGAATACGAAGTCATCCAGGGCGATGGTGTATCCCTCTTTTGACAAGTGCGCCAGCGCAGTGAGCATTTCCGCGTCCAGTGCGATATCTTCCAGGACTTCCAAAACCATCTGCTCTTTTGGGAGTTGCAGAAAAGCTGTGTCAAGGAGAAAGCTGCGTGTCAGATTGATAAATGCCTGATGTTTGCCGACCAGGTGTTCCAGCCCGATTTCCAGGAGGGCGTTGATGATGACCCGCGAGCTGGCGGTATCGCCATCCATGACGCGCGCATGATTTTGGTCATTGTCGCGGTACAATAATTCGTAGGCCACAACGTCCAACTTGCGGTTATAGATGGGTTGTCTTCCGATATAGAGGTTCGGCATGCTGCTTTATTCTTGATGGGGGTACTCAACTATCGGCGCTATTGACGATTTCATGAGGCGCCGGGCCAAAAACAGTCCGCAGGCAAAGGGAAAAGTACCAGGCTGGAGGGTGTGTGTAAGTCGATGCCGAACTTTGGCAATTCGTTACCAGGGAACGGCTGCCAGCGGCGGCATGGCCTCCCGCCAGCGTTTAAAGCGCTGCGCCAGCGGCAGGTTTTCGGTGGGTACAAAATTGATGGTGGTGCCGGCCCCCGGCCAGGCCGACGCCCCGCCCGCCAGCAGAAATGCCGTGCCGCGCGCGGTGGCCTCGCATTCGGCAGGGCGTTGCACGCGCAGGCCGCTGAGGTCAGCGAGGCGTTGGCACAGGCCGTCGAGCGCGGCCAGGCCACCGCTGATGATGATCTTTTGCGCGGGGGCGCAGGTGGTCTCCATCTCGGCAAGATTGGTGTAGAGCAGGAACACGATGCTTTCGGCGACGGCGACGATTTTTTTCCAAGGCTCGCCTTCCCCGATGAACTGCGAGGCAAAGTCAGGGATCCAGAAGGGCGCCCCCAGCCCCGAGACGCCGTTGAGAAACAACGGCGGTGCGCACTCGTTTGCCAGCCATGCCGCCAGTTGGGTCGCCGTATCACGCAGTCCCAACGTCTTGCTGGCCCAATCCAGGGCGCTGCCCGCGCCGTTGATAGTGGCTTCGCGTGTATAGGTGGTTTGCTGGTCTTCCTGAAGGACAATGCTGGTCAATAATCTTGGATGAGTGTGATGCCGGACGGTGGTGCGTTGCATAAAGGCCCCGGTACCTATGTTGATATAGACCGTATCCGGTTGTGGCTGGCCGAAGCCAAACAGGGCAGCGGATTGATCGCCGGTGGCGATGGTAAGCGGGATGGTATGTCCTCCTGCGTGCAGGTGGCCGAAGCCGTGCCGCGTGGGTACACAGCGGGGCAGGATTGCGCGCGGCACGCCGAACAGCGCCAGTAATCCATCGTCCCAATCCCGGGTTTTAATATTCCATAGCAAGGTGCGCGAGGCGTTGGCGGGATCCGCCAGCAAGAGGCATTTTTCAAGCAGATGGAACAGGGCAAAACTCGCCAGTGGCCCGCAGGCAAGGGTGCCATTTTGATAGGCGGCCTGGACGGCAGGCAGGTGGTCCAGGCACCAGCGTAATTTGCTTGCGCCATAATGGGCGGACAGGAAGAGTCCGGTGCTTTGATGGATCTTTTCCCTGTATTCCGTGAATTGCTGTAGCCATTCATGGGCGCGCCGGTCTTGCCAACTGATGACGGGCGAGAGCGCGGCACCGCTATGCTTGTCCCAGCACACCACACTGGAGCGTTGCGTGGCCAGCCCTGCCGCGACTACATTTCTGCCACGTTCACCCAGACGGTGCATGGTATTGCTAATGGCGGTATGCAGAGAGGCAATCAGTTGTGCTGGGTCGTGCTCCGCCCAGCTATCGTTGGGATGAGTAATCTCGATGGGCTGGAAATCGCTGGTGATTATCCTTCCCTGGCCGTCAAATACCAGTGCGCGGCTCGCATGGCCACCCTGGTCAATGGCGAGATAGAGCGCGTCGTCAGGCGGCGCTGGCGTTGGGTTCATCGAAGTGGAGGTCGCCGATGATTTCCAGCGGGTAGCGTTTACCGGCCAGATAATCATCGATGCAGCGCATCACCATTGGGCTGCGCAGGCGCGCAGTGTTTTCGCACAGTTCGGCGCGTGTCATCCATACCGCGCGCAGGATGCCGGTATCAAGGGCACGGGACGGTTCATGGTTGTGGCAGGAACCACTAAAACACGCACGCAGGTAAGTGGCGCCGCTGCCTGGGTGTTGCCAGCGGTAGAAGCCGACCAGCGCGGCGGGCCGGAAATGCCAGGCGGTTTCTTCCAGGGTCTCGCGGACAGCGGCCGCGATCAGGCCTTCACCCTCATCCAGGTGCCCTGCGGGCTGGTTGTAAACAATCCTGCCGTCGCTTTTTTCCTCAACCATAAGAAAGTGCCCCTCGCGTTCGATCACGGCGGCAACGGTTACGTGGGGTTTCCAGGTCATGTATGAACTCTTTCCATATGTGGCTTTTTCACCTTTCTCATTAACGGCCATTGAACCTCTTTCCATGAGCCGGGCGCAAGCCCTTCTATGGCCCATTCGCCGATGGCATAACGGATCAGCCGTAGCGTCGGATGGCCCACGGCGGCGGTCATGCGCCGCACCTGGCGGTTGCGCCCTTCGCTGATTTTCAGTTCGAGCCATGCAGTAGGAATGGCTGCCCGGTAGCGAATGGCTGGAGTGCGCGGCCAGATTTCGGGCTCATCCATCAGCCGCGCCCTGGCAGGTGCAGTCATGCCATCATTGAGCAGCACGCCCCGCTCCAAGGCAGCCAGCGCGCCGGCGTCAGGAACGCCTTCCACCTGCGCCCAATAGGTCTTTTCCATTTTATGGCGCGGGTCTGAGATGCGGTGTTGCAGCTTGCCGTCATTTGTCAGGATCAACAGGCCCTCGCTGTCACGGTCCAGCCGCCCGGCGGGATAGACCCCCTGCACGTCGATATAATCGGCCAGCGTCTTGCGGCCTTCCTGGCTGGTGAACTGCGTCAGGACATCGTAGGGTTTATTAAACAGGATGATCTTTACCATTTTATTAATATACCCGATATCACGGCTCGATATTCCCCAGCAGAGTAGTGGTTGTTCTGAGGCAAGAAAAAGCGTATTCTAGCGCTCTCTTTGGAGAGGTACCGAAGCGGTCATAACGGCGCCGACTCGAAATCGGATGGGGGTGCGAACCCCACGTGGGTTCGAATCCCACCCTCTCCGCCAGTTACTCGGGGTCGAGCATGATTCAGGTAATCTTGGTTGATGACCATGCGCTGGTGCGCAGTGGTATAAAGCGCATGCTCGCGGATATTCCGGGCATTGACGTGATTGCCGAGGCCGGCAGCGGCGAGGAGGCAATCCTCCTGGTCAGGCAAGGCAAGCCCGATGTCGTACTCATGGATGTGAACATGCCTGGCAACGGCGGGCTTGAGGCGACGCGCAAGTTGCTGCTGATAGACCCCACCATAAAGATCATTGCTGTCACAGTCCATGGCAATGAACCTTTTCCTAGCCACTTTATGCAGGCCGGTGCTGCCGGTTATCTGACCAAAGACTGCGGCATCGACGAAATCGTGCGCGCCATCGAGACGGTATACAAAGGAGGCCGCTACATCGCCCCTGGTGTTGCTCAGAATCTGGCGCTGAGCTTGTTGCCGGGCGGGGCCGAATCGCCTTTTGACAAACTGTCGTCACGCGAGATGCAGGTGATGCTGATGGTGGCGAAGGGGATTAAAGTGCCTGATATCTCTGACAAACTTTGCCTTAGCCCCAAAACGGTCAACACCTATCGGTATCGCCTGTTCGAGAAGCTGGGCGTGCAGGGCGATGTCGAGCTGACGCATCTTGCCATGCGTTATCGCATGATCGAAGACTGATCCGCTGTTTTTTTGCGGATCCATTCTATCCCCAACAGTACCCCCTGTCCGCTGTGCCCCAATCCATGCTCAAGGATGCACTCCCCCCCGCCATTTTCCTCATGGGGCCGACCGCCGCCGGCAAGACTGATCTTGCCCTGGAGCTGGTCCGCCATCTGCCGTGCGATATCATCAGCGTCGATTCGACGCTGGTCTATCGCGGCATGGATATCGGTACCGCCAAGCCTGGGCCAGATGTGCTGGCGACTGCTCCGCACCGCCTGATTGATATCCGTGACCCTTCCGAGGCTTATTCGGCAGCGCAATTTCGTGATGATGCCTTGCGGGAGATGGCGCAGATTATCCAGGCGGGCCGGATTCCCCTGTTGGTGGGTGGAACAATGCTGTATTTCCGCGCTCTACAACAAGGGTTGTCGGATATGCCATCCGCAGACAGCACGGTACGCGCGCGCTTGGAGGCCGAGGCAGGTGTTGTGGGATGGGCTGCGCTCCATGCCCGGCTGGCGCAGGTGGATCCCGCTGCTGCGCAACGGATACACCCCAACGATCCCCAGCGCATTCAACGCGCCTTGGAGGTATATGAGTTGGGTGGGGTGCCGATGAGCGACTTATATAAGCAACATGCCGCCGTGCAACTGCCTTATCGTATCTTCAAGCTGATTCTGTCTCCAGCCGACCGCGCCGTGCTGCATCGGCGCATTGGGGCACGGTTTCATGCTATGTTGGAGGCTGGATTCGTGGACGAAGTCGTAAAATTACGCAGTCGCGGTGATCTGCATGTGGATCTTCCCTCGGTGCGTGCCGTAGGTTACCGGCAGGTGTGGAGCTATCTTGATGGGGGTATGGCATACTCGGAAATGGTCGAGCGTGCCATCATAGCCACGCGTCAGTTCGCCAAACGGCAGATGACCTGGCTGCGTAGTACGCCGGATGCGGTATGGTTTGACGGCGGGCAAAATATTTTTGATGAAGTGTTGCAATATCTTGCTGGCGCCTTGATCATAAAGCGTTGATGGCGGGCTATGTTATACTGCGCCTGAATGCACGGGTTGAAAAACCATTTGGACTACACAACAAAAAAAGGAGACACCACATGACTAAAGGGCAAGGTATACAAGACCCTTTCCTGAATGCATTACGCAAAGAGCGGGTGCCCGTTTCCATCTACCTGGTAAACGGAATCAAATTGCAAGGGCAGATCGAATCGTTTGACCAGTTCGCTGTGTTGCTGAAAAACACGGTCAGTCAGATGGTCTATAAGCACGCCATTTCCACTGTTGTACCGGCCCGCAATGTCAAATATGCGGGTGCGGGCGAGGCGGCGGCCGAGAGTGATGATGAGTAACAGTCTGCGCCCGGTTGGATGGAGTTGTTCGCCGGAGTGAGTTTGTCCGAACGCTCCCGGAAGGCGGAACGCGCGATCCTCGTCAATGTGGATTTCCGCGCGGCGGGAATCCGTGAAGAGCTCGATGAGTTTCGTGAGCTTGCGTGTTCTGCTGGGGTTGAACCCGTTGCCGTTATTAGCGGTAGCCGTCAGTCCCCCGACCCAAAGTACTTTGTGGGTAGCGGCAAGGCTGAAGAAATTCGCGCCTGCGTCGAAAGCATGAAGGCCGACGTGGTGCTCATCAATCACGCCATTTCGCCAGGCCAGGAGCGTAATCTGGAGCGTTTGCTGCAATGCCGGGTGCTGGATCGCGTTGGCCTGATCCTGGATATTTTCGCGCAACGCGCCCATTCGTTTGAGGGGAAGTTGCAGGTCGAGCTGGCGCAGTTGCGCCACTTGTCCACACGGCTGGTGCGCGGCTGGACGCACTTGGAGCGGCAGAAGGGCGGTATTGGCCTGCGTGGCCCAGGTGAGACGCAACTCGAAACCGACCGGCGGCTTGTTGCGGAAAGGATCAAACAACTCAATAAACGCCTCGAAAAGGTGGGCGGCCAGCGCGACGGACGCAGAAAGGCCAGGCGCAAGGCGGCTATCAAGACGGTATCCCTGGTGGGTTATACCAACGCCGGCAAATCGACGCTGTTCAACCGCTTGACGGGCTCCACGGTTTATGCGGCGGATCAGCTGTTCGCCACGCTGGATCCTACCTTGCGGCGCGTCAAATTGCCTGGCGCCGACCCTGTCATTTTGGCCGACACGGTAGGATTTATCCGCCATCTGCCCCATAATCTGGTGGCGGCGTTCCGTTCTACCCTGGAAGAGACCAGCGAGGCGGCCCTGTTATTGCATGTTGTCGACGCGCACAATGACAAGCGTCATGAATGCATCGAACAGGTGAACGAGGTGCTCAAGGAGATCGGGGCTGACACCATCCCGCGCATTGAGGTCTACAATAAGATTGATATGCTTGAGGATTGCGCCCCGCATGTCGATTATGATGCCGAGGGCCGGGTGCAGCGGGTCTGGTTATCCGCCGCAACCGGTGTGGGGCTGGACTTGTTGCGGCAGGTATTGTCGAGCTATTCATGGGATGACGGTCGAAAGCAAGAGCGCGCGGAAGACGCTGACACAGAATGTTCGGAATGCGCATAAATCGCAGGTTCTTGTAACTGTAAGATGTACCTTTAATAAAAATATTATGGAGTATCTATCTGATGGCCTGGAATGAACCGGGTGGCTCCCGCGATAACGACCCTTGGGGTAACCGCGGTGGCAATCGTGGCAATAAACAGTCCCCACCTGATCTTGACGAGATGATTCGCAAGATCCAGCAAAAACTTGGCGGCTTGTTTGGCGGCAAGGGTGGCGGCAGATCCGAAGGCCCCAAAGGGCCGGGCACTGCGCCCGCCAAGATTGTTGGCACAATTGCAGGTGTTGCGGTAGTCGTATGGGTGGCTACGGGTATTTACATCGTTGATGAAGGAACGCGCGGTGTTGTGACGCGCTTTGGCCAATATGTCGACACCACGTTACCCGGTCCGCATTGGCATATCCCGGCGCCCATCGAGGCGGTGCAGGTTGTCAATGTCGAGCAGATCCGTACTGTGGAAATCGGCTACCGCTCCGGTGGCGGCGGTGGGGGTGCCCAGGCCGGCTCGGTATCCAACGAGGCATTGATGTTGACCAAGGATGAAAACATCATCAACGTCAAATTTGCCGTGCAATACAAGGTCAAGGATGCGCGCGATTATCTGTTTAATACCCGTGACCCCGATGCGGCCCTGCGCCAGGCAACGGAAAGTGCGGTGCGTGATGTCGTGGGCAAGAACAACATGGATTTCGTGCTCAAAGAGGGGCGTAGCGAGATTGGCGCCCGCGCTATCGAGCTGATTCAGAAAACGCTGGATCGCTATGGCGCCGGTTTGCAGGTCAGCAGTCTCAACATGCAGGATGCCCAGCCCCCGGAGGAGGTGCAGAGCGCCTTCCTGGACGCGGTTAAATCGCGTGAAGATGAGCAGCGCCTGATCAACGAGGCCGAGGCCTATGCCAACGATGTGATCCCCAAGGCGCGCGGTGGCGCGGCTCGCCAGATAGAAGAGGCGAATGGTTATAAAGCCCAGGTGGTGGCACAGGCCAAAGGTGAGGCCAGCCGTTTTGAGCAGGTGTTGACGGAGTATCAAAAGGCACCCAAGGTGATGCGTGACCGTCTCTATATCGAGGCCATGGAATCTGTGCTGTCGAAGAGCAGCAAGGTGATGGTGGACGTGAAAGGCGGCAACAATCTTCTGTATCTGCCGTTGGATCGCATCACCCAGCGGCAAGGGCAGGCTGGTGGTGGTGCTGCCGCCGCTAGTTCGGCCATTGAGCCGGCGCAGATACTGGACGGCTCGTCGGTGATCCCTTCGGATGTCAGTCGCGCGCGTGACAATGTGCGTGCACGGGAGCAACGTTAATGGACCAGAAAAAAATATTTGGCTTGATTGGCCTGATCGGCGCTGTGCTGATAATAGGCTCGATGTCGGTGTTTACTGTGGGTGAACAGCAACGCGCCGTACTGTTTCGGCTTGGCGAGGTGGTGGATTCCGACTTTGCTCCGGGGCTTCATTTTAAGTTCCCCTTCATCAATAATGTCCGCAAGTTTGATGCACGCATACTTACCCTGGAAGCGGCGCCGGAACGCTATCTGACGGCGGAAAAGAAGAATGTGATCGTTGATTCTTTCGTCAAATGGAAGATCAGCGATGTGGCTCGCTACTACACCACCATGGGTGGTGATGAGGAGCGTGCCAACGTGCGCCTGGCCCAGCTTATCAAGAATGGCCTGCGTGATGAATTCGGCAAGCGCACCATCCAGGAAGTGATATCGGGTGAGCGTGAGCAGATCATGGCGATTCTGACCGCCAATTCCAACAAGCAGGCCAAGGAGTTCGGCATCAGTGTTGTCGACGTGCGGATCAAACGCATTGACTTGCCGGAGGAGGTCAGCAGTTCGGTGTTTCAGCGCATGGTGGCAGAACGTTCGCGGGTAGCCAAAGACCTGCGTTCACGGGGTGCTGAGGCGGCCGAGCGCATCCGCGCCGATGCGGATCGCCAGCGCGCCGTGATCGTTGCCGAAGCCTATCGCGAGGCGGAGCGTACACGTGGTGAGGGCGACGCCCAGGCGTCCGACATTTACGCCCAGGCATTCAAGAAGAACCCGGAGTTCTACGCTTTCTACCGCAGCATTAATGCCTATAAAGCGACGTTCAAAGACTCGAACGATATGGTCGTCCTTGATCCAGGCTCGGAGTTCTTCAAGTATTTTAAAAACTCGAATCCCAAGTAATATCTGTATAGGATAACAAGCAAGGGGTGCGTGGCGAATGAAAACCGCTACCACCCCTTTTGTGTGGTTTCGGTCGGGGAGGGTGAATCCCCGCGACCACCGCAAAGCTGGCAATGAGGAGGTAATGTGTGGCAGGATTTCCTGGCAGCGGTTGCGTTGGTGCTGGTGCTCGAAGGCATCATGCCGTTTCTCAATCCCCAGGGGATGCGCCGGACCATGCTGCTCATCACGCAGATGGATGACAGTTCCTTGCGTATCGCGGGATTGGTCAGCATGGTTCTGGGTGTTATCGTGCTGAGTCTGGTTCGCTAACTGGATTTTTGGTATCCTTATGCATTGCGTCTCCTGTGCTCCTTCTTGAAAATACCATGCCCATCCATTCCGCTGTCTGTATTTTTGGCCAGATTTGACTCCCGATGATTGATCGTTCCTTTTCAGAGAAAGACCGCTGGCTGTTGCCCGAGGGCATAGAGGAAGTTCTGCCGCAGCAGGCCGAGCACCTTGAAAGATTGCGCCGGGATTTGCTCGATTTGTTCCATGGCTGGGGTTACGAGCTGGTTATCCCGCCGCTGATCGAGTATCTCGAATCGCTGCTGATCGGCACTGGCGATGATCTCGATGTGCAGACCTTCAAGCTGATCGACCAGTTGACGGGCCGCCTGATGGGTGTGCGCGCTGATATGACGCCGCAGGTGGCGCGCATTGATGCCCATCGCCTCAAGCGCGAAGCACCCACCCGCCTGTGTTACATCGACACGGTACTGCGCACCTATCCGTCCGGCTTTACCCGCAGCCGCAGCCCGCTGCAAATCGGTGCCGAACTCTATGGTCACGCCGGCATCGAGAGCGATGTCGAGGTGCTGCACCTGATGGTGGAGATGCTTTCTGCCACTGGCATCAAGCAGGCGCATATCGATCTTGGCCACGTCGGCATCTTCCGCGCCCTGACGCATGATGCCGGACTTGAGCGCGAGCAGGAAATGGCCCTATTTAACGCCTTGCAACGCAAGGCCAAGCCCGAAATAGAGGAATTGCTGGCGCAGCTTGCGATGAGCCCGGAGCAGCGCCGGAGACTGACCTGCCTGGCGGACCTGAATGGTGGTGAGGAGGTGCTGGCTGAGGCGAGCGCTGTGCTCAGCTCCGCCGGTGACCCGGTGCTGGCCGCGCTGGACAACCTGCGGCAGATCGCCGCCCTGGCGCGCCGCCGTATGCCCTCCACCCCGCTGCATTTTGATCTTGCCGAACTGCGCGGTTATCACTATCAGACAGGCTTGGTATATGCCGCGTTTGTACCGGGCCATGGCCAGGAGATCGCGCGCGGCGGACGTTATGACGATATAGGCAAGGTCTTCGGACGTGCCCGTCCGGCCACGGGATTTAGCGCCGACCTCAACACCCTGATTTCCCTGAGTGCTGTCACGCCTTACCAGGTGCGTGCGATTCTGGCGCCTGACGACAATGCCGACGATCAGAACCTGCAAGCACTGGTGCATGAGCTTCGTCAACGTGGAGAACGGGTTATCCATGCCTTGCCGGGCGCGGACGGGGATATCCGCGAGATGGGCTGTGACCGCATACTGGAGCGGCGCGAGGGCAAATGGACGGTTGTTTCTTTGTAATGGTTTGTACCAACACCAGCAAAATTTAAGTCGAGAAAACACATGGGCAAGAATGTCGTTGTTATAGGTACGCAATGGGGCGATGAAGGCAAGGGCAAGATCGTGGATCTGCTCACCGACCGCGTCGGCGCTGTGGTGCGCTTTCAGGGCGGGCACAATGCAGGCCACACGCTGGTCATTGACGGCGATAAAACCGTCCTGCACCTGATTCCCTCCGGCATTCTGCGTGAGAATGTTTCATGCCTGATCGGCAATGGCGTCGTGCTCTCCCCCCAGGCGTTGCGCGAAGAGATCACCATGCTTGAAAAGCGTGGCGTACCCGCGCGTGAGCGCCTGAAAATCAGTGAGGCATGCCCGCTGATTCTGCCCTATCACGTGGCACTGGATCGCGCCCGCGAGATTGCGCGCGGCGCGGCGGCGATAGGCACCACCGGCCGCGGCATCGGTCCGGCGTATGAAGATAAAGTGGCGCGCCGCGCGTTGCGTCTGGGCGATCTGTTCCACCGCGAGCGATTCGCCGCCAAGCTTGGCGAAGTGCTGGATTATCACAATTTTGTTCTACAGAATTATTTCAAGACGGATGCTATTGATTTTCAGCAGGTACTTGATGAGACGCTGGCCATGGCCGACTACCTCAAACCGATGGTGGCGGATGTGACGGAGCTGCTGCACCAGTATCGGGGGCGTGGCGAAAGCGTGCTGTTCGAAGGCGCCCAAGGGGCATTGCTGGACATTGACCATGGCACCTATCCCTTTGTGACCTCATCCAATACCACGGCGGGCGGCGCTGCCACTGGAACAGGCATGGGACCACGCGATCTCGATTATATCCTCGGTATCACCAAGGCCTATACCACGCGTGTCGGCTCCGGCCCGTTTCCCACGGAATTGTTCGACGAGATGGGTGAGCATCTATCCAAGCGCGGCCATGAGTTCGGCTCCACCACCGGCCGCGCGCGCCGTTGCGGCTGGTTCGACGCTGTGGCCTTGCGCCGCACCTTGCAGATCAACAGCGTCTCCGGCTTGTGCATCACCAAGCTCGACGTGCTGGATGGCCTGGATACGATCCGGCTGTGCGTGGGCTACCGTTGCGGCGGCGTGGAACGACTCACCCCGCCTGTGGGCGCCGAAGCGTTTGCCACCTGTGAGCCGGTCTATATCGACATGCCGGGGTGGACAGAGTCTACCGTGGGCATCAAGTATTACGATGAGTTGCCCGAAAATGCGCGCGCCTATCTCAAGCGCATCGAAGCGATAGTCGAGACGCCAATAGACATCATTTCCACCGGCCCGGACCGCGCGGATACGATAGTGCTGAGGCACCCGGCGGATTAAGAATCCATTTAACCCAGATTGTCCATTGGGCGAAATAGAGCTACACCGCCGTTCGTGGCTCGACAGGCTCAGGGCGAACGGTTTTGGGGTTAATGGACAATCTGGGTTAAACGTCGGACAGGCTAAAATGGAGGCCGCTGGCGGCATAGGTCTGGACGGATTTTGAGGGTGTACAAGGCGCCAGCCCTGGAAGCCTGGAAATAAGCGATGGGCCAGTTCGCCATTGAATTATTCTCGTCACCCCCGTTTAATCCTAAAAACGGCAGTTGACCGCTTCTCTGGACGGCTAGCAATAGTTTTGTGAGACGTTATCGCGCCCTGCGGGTTCACCTGTTTGGTGAAGACCGCTACGGGGCGGATTGCACGGTTTTCAGTGCGCATGGCAGCGTTGCAACTCCATGGAATGGAACAACCATTCCGCGTCGTCGCGCCTTGCCCTGCACCCCGAAAACCGCACACTCTGCCCCCCGTCCAACTGCCGCTTTTAGGTTAATTTGTAATCTCTGCCAATATGAAAACGATCGCTATCGACTATGGCACCTCCAATTGTGCCGCATCGTTTGTACATGACGGCGAACCCTGTCTGGTTCAGCTCGAACCCGGCAGCGCTTTTCTTCCTTCGGTATTGTGGGTGGCGCGTTCACCGATTCGGCACCTTACCCTATCCAATAGGGAGATTGAAAACATTGCTGCATCGCTACGAGAAGAGCAGGCAGCGCTCAGGCAAAGGCGACAGACTGAAGAACACCTAACGGGTATTTCGGTTGAGTCAACTGGCCTGGAGGCACTGGGCGAAGCTGGCATCCAAATGATGGCGCGTAATGCTGTACGCAAAGAGGCATTGCTGCACGCCGAGCAAGAAGGTAAACCACAGAGCTTGAGCGCATCGCTAATTCGCACATCTGAGGTATTGTTGGGTACTGAAGCGTTGCGTATGCACATGGATGACCCAAGCATTGGGTATTTGATCAAATCGCCTAAAAACTTTCTTGCCGTGGAGCTTCATCCCGACAAAATTGAATTATTTGTGGCAATCACAGCGGTATTCTTGCGCCACCTCAAGTTGAGTGCAGAACGGGCGCTGGGAGCGGAAGCCGATCTTATTGTGCTGGGCAGGCCTGTCAAATACCACGGCGCGCGGGCCTTTGAGCCGGGCGCGCTGGACATCATGCGACGCGCGGCTGCTGAGGCCGGAATCAATGATTTTATTTTCGAGTATGAGCCAATTGCAGCGGCAGTGGCTTACGAACATCAACTTACCACCAATAAGACCGTGCTAGTGTTGGATGCGGGCGGCGGCACCACCGATTGCACCCTGATGAATCTGGGGCCAGACAGAAAAATGAAGGCGGATCGAGAAGCCGACATTCTCAGCACCTCCGGGGAGCGGCTGGGCGGCACCGATCTGGATGTGTCGTTTGCCAAGGCGTTCTTCGGTCCGGCATTGGGTATCGGCACGTATTTAAAGTCGGGTTTGCCGGTTCCCAAGCAGGGCATCATGGATGCGCTGTCAGTGACCGATATCCCTGCTCAGACCCGATTTTATGGCAGGGCCATGGCGAAGGAACTTAACGACTGTTTACGCGATGCAGTTGATCAAGTGCCCATTCAGCGACTCATCGAACTCAGGGAAGGCCATTTATCCATGCGGGTCAATCGCAGTGCAGAGCTGGGGAAAGTCGGTCTATCGGACAAGGATGATGTGATCGTGCCGCTCGATTACTTTGAAAATCCGATAGACATATCTGTGAGTCGGGCGGAATTGGAGCGCACCATACATCACTATATCGGAAAAATTATCCACCTGATGCAGGCCGCCTGCAGTCAGGCTCAAACACCGCCGGACGAGATATTCATGACTGGTGGAACGTCGAAAATTCCGCTGATGAATAAGATTGTCTCTGAGCAATTTCCCGGCGTCCCCATCGTCTATGGCGATAGCTTCGGCAGCGTGGCAAAAGGACTGGCGATACGGGCAGAGGCTATCGCCAACGGATGAGGTGATCTCACGGGAAATACGTCCATGAACTCTTCGAGTCCCAAGGGAAAACTCAAGAAGTACAGACGGGTGGACGTATCCTCGGTAGAATTGGGTATGTTTTTTTAGAATATCGCCGGAGAATCGTCATGAGCGAGCTGCATCGAATCACCGCCAATCCCGAGCAGTGTGGAGGGCGCCCCTGTATTCGCGGGATGCGCATTCGGGTCAAGGATATTCTTGATCTATTGGCGGCGGGTGCGAGTAGAGAAGAAATTCTAGAGGACTATCCCTACTTGCAAGCGGAAGACATTACTGCGGCTTTGGAATTCGCCGCACGGCAAAGTGACCACGTCGTGTTCCGTGCCGCGTGATTCGCTTTCTGATCAATGCCCGATTACCGCCAGCACTTGCCCGCTGGATTGAAAGTCGTGGTTACGTGGCGGAACATATACACGATTTTGCCTCGGTAGACGTCAGCGATCGATGGATTTGGCAATATGCAGGATCGATTAATGCTGTGATCGTCAGTAAGCCCGGATGGAGTAACACGCAATCTGGGATGCGATGCCCCCCCGGATTACGCTATCACTTCATCCGGGCTGCTCGCTAAGAGCCAAGTCCTCCAGTCGCGATCAGGCTTTACGCCGCCGAATCGCCCCCAGTCCCGCCAAACCTAATCCGACCAGCGCCAGGCTAGCCGGTTCGGGAACAGGGGTCGCGGCCACTGGGATGCGGAAGACCAACCACTCGTCATGGTTGAATCCGGGTGTCGTCGGGTCGGGGTCACCGTTACTGCTGTACCAGACCCAACGTGCCACCGTGTCGATGCCGGAGATCGGTCCCCACGGCAATGCTCCGTTGGCAGGGCCGGCCGTCAACCCCACCCACCCATTGGAGGGATTGCCACCGCCGTTTGCATCGAGGATCTCTTGCGTGAGCAATGCCAGGTCTGCCGCACTTCCCGTATATGGAGCGCCTGTGTTACCGAGACCCGTGGCCATCACTTGCCATTGCGGATCGCTGCTGTAGAACTTGTATCCGCTATCGAGGTTCTCGAACTGGCCGAGGAATCCCTGCGCAACCAAGAGATCCGACGCAGTGACGACATAGATGAACTGGTTGGTCGGGAGATTGAAGTTGTAAGTCTCCACCGTAGGCCAATTGAAATCACTGCCGACGAAGTTGGTTGCTGCAGTCTGCGTGCCGTAAAACAGTGCGTAGGAGTTATCGACCGTGATACTTACTTTGATGTTGGTTGCCTGAGCCGTAAAGCTCATCGCGGTTAGCAGCAGACCCGTTGCGCAGCCGAGAGTCAGGAAATCCTTTTTTAACACCGTTTTGGACATATCATTCTCCTCAAGAGTATTCGAGCACGAAGCCAACTTGACGGTTGCGCAGCCCTCCGGTGTCAGTATTGCGATGCACCGCCAACGATTCTACGGCAAACAGCGTACCACTGTCAATGCCAAATGGAAACCTAAAGCCTCTTCCAAAACAGCGCAAGTAACCCGGATGGAGTCCGGTAGGATGCGGAACCGCATCCTACTGGGCTGGGGTGCGATTTTTATATAGGCAAAACAATAGGGTTTAGCGTTTGTAGCCCGAGACCATGATAAATGGGCTGGGGGGTGCCATTTGCTCTGATTTTATGTCCACAAACCCCACTTCGCGGAGGATGTTTTCCATCTCGGTGGTGGAGTAGGAGGTGCCGCTGACGGTGTTGATGATCTGGTTGACTCCGATCAGGGCGGCGAGCGCAGGTCCCTTTTTGTCAGCGTGCAACAGCTGTTCCTGAATCATGATGACGCCATCTTTGTTCATGGAGTCATAACATTTCTTGAGCAGTTTTTTGATGTTTTCCGGTGACTCCTGGTTGGTCATCGACGACAGCAGCATGGCATCATTTCCGGTCCCCAGGCTATCGGTGTTGTAGTCGCCGGGGAGGAGTTTGACGCGATCCTGCATGTGGTACATGTCGACGATTTCTTTGGCGATTTTCAGGTTCTGCGGGCGATCCATGGCAACAGCATTCAGGCCGGGATAACTCTCGCAGAACTTCACGGCAAAGGTCGCCGGGCCACAGCCCACGTCCATCAACTGTTTTTTACCCGAAAGGTCGAACAGGCTGGTCAATACATTGGCTTGCGACAGCGCGCGATTGTGCATGCCCATCATGTAGTTGCGCGTTGCTTCGTCGCTGTATTCCTGATGCATCAACGCCGACGGCGTGCCGGTTTTTACTGTGTTATAAAGCCCACCCCAGGCCTGATACCAGTTTTCGAACATGTAGACGATGCCGCCCTGGTAGAACTTGCTGGAGCTGGTGAGAAAGGTTTGACTAAACGGGTTGTTGCGGAACACATCGCCATCACGGTCGAGGAAGTCGATGGCGACCAGGGCGCTGAGCAGTGCGCCGAGGCAACGCCGGTCGGCGCCGGTTTCGCTGGTCAAGGTGTCCAGGTCTTTTGCTTTGCCGTCCAGCAGATTGAAAATATCGAGCCGGTTAGCCGCGTGCAGGACGCAGGATTGCCAGTAGCCGGAAGCTACTTGCATGACCCGCATCGGGTCCATGCCTTCCGGTACGTCCCAGCTGCCTTGGTTTTCTTTTGATGATGACGCAGACATCGTTGCCCTCCAATTGTATTTTTAACGCATATTAATACGTACGCAGCACTATGAAGTATATTGCCTGATTTATCCAGGTCGAGCGCCTGATAAGCCGATAAGACGTTTTAAATCAAACGATTATAAGTCATCCTTATGGCCAGGGATAGTATGGGTCTGGGCGCAGTGTTTACAGATACAGGCCTTGTGCTTTGCAGAAGACGGAATTGCGTCCAGCAGGCTTTGAGGAAAAGATTCCTCGCGGCACCAGCAAGGCTGATCCTGACGATTATTGACCATATTGCATTCATTTTCAGCACCGCACAATGGGCAGTGGCGAGAGTCGATAGAGGAAGATTCTGTCATGGCGGCGCTGTGGGTCCGCTACGGGGTAGATTGCACGATTTTCAGTGCGCATGGCAGCGTTGCAACTCCTTGGAATGGAACAACCATTCCGCGTCGTCGCGCCTTGCCCTGCACCCCGAAAACCGCACACTCCACCCCGTCCAACTGCCGCTTTTAGGTTCAAAAAAGACCGGCGGGTACGGATGTCGCACCCGCCAGTCTTGAAACTAATGTTTATTCGCTCCCTGCCGAATCCGTTTTTGGATTAGCGGTAGGGATTTCGGCGGCGGCTTTTGGCGCTATTGGGATGATATTGGACGGAGTAGATGACGCTTCGTCCATGAGCGCCATTTGCCTGGGCACGCGAGCCTCTTCCTGATCACGGTTTTCCTGGGCTGGGGCAGGCGGTGACATTTTAATATGCTGGGGCAAGGGAGGCGTGCCGCCCACGTTTTCAGCGGCTGCAGTCACGTCCTGCGATGGCTGGTCAATGTTCCCTGGGCGATAGGCATTTCTGCGCGGTGGGTAATAAGGCGCAGACGTTTTCTTCTCGACCTGGGGTGATTCGCCAGTTTCAGTTGATGCGTGGCTGGCTTCAACCCTGGGTTCCGCGCGGGGTGTGGCTGCGAGAGCATTATTCTCATTATGCCGCGTTTCTTCTCCACCTGCTTCCTCAGCGTCTCCCGAGGTAAACTCCGGGCCGGCTTCTCCAGGAGCTCTCGGCTCTCTACGGCGGCGGCGTCCGCCACGGCGTCCACGGCGACCACCGGGACGCTGGCTAGCGGTTCTTGCCGTAAGCTCTGTTTCGGCTGAAACGGCCTGCCCGGTTTCCGTTGCGACATCACCCGCAGCGGCTTCGATAATGGGTTCTTCAAAAGTGGGCTGTGACGGCGTCCTTTCCGGCGTTCTTCGGTCAGGAATAGCCGCTTGTGGAGCTATTTCTGCCTTTGCGGGCAACTCGGAAGGCGCCGTTTTCTTGCGCTCTTCCGGGCCGCGCGGCGACCTCTTGCGCTGCGATTCATCGCGGCGTGGTTTGGCTTGCTGAGAAGGTGCGGGCCGCGCCTTGTGGGGCGGGGCCTTTTTCCTGGCCTCTGGTTCTTCTATGCTTACCACTGCCTTGGGTTCAATCTCGGCTTTGGTTGGTGCCGGCTGGCCACCGCCAAACAAGCTTGCCCATAGCCGCTTGATGAAGCCGCCTTCAGCTTCTGGCTGCGGAGATTTCTGTGCGGGGGAGGGCGCAGGAGCAGGGGTGGCGGGTACCACACCTTTTACGGCGGGTTCTTCGATACCGATTTTTTTCGCGGGTGCGACCCTTCTTTCATCGGCTTCTTCCGGTTTTTTTATCAGTTGATAGCTCGCCGGAACGCTTTCCTCCGCGCCTTCATCGACGCGTACGCGTTCGATCTCATAGTGCGGCGTTTCAAGTTCAGGGTTGGGTATCAAGGTGATACGGCTCTTGTGCCGGTTCTCGATGGCGCTGATTGCTGCGCGCTTTTCATTAAGCAAAAAGGTGGCGACAGCCACCGGCAGTTGAGCGAGGATCTTGTCCATCCGGCCCTTGCCTTTGGAGGCCTCTTCTTCGATGATGCGCAGAATGGAAAGCGCCAGCGATTCCACATTGCGGACGTTACCTTGGCCCTCGCAACGCGGGCAGACTATCTGGCTGAATTCGCCCAGCGAAGGCCGCAGGCGCTGGCGTGACATCTCCAACAGGCCGAAGCGCGAAATACGGCCGATCTGGACACGCGCCCGGTCCATTTTGAGGGCCTCTTTGAGGCGATTTTCCACCTCGCGCTGATTGCGCGCGGGGGTCATGTCGATGAAGTCGATGACGATCAATCCGCCCAGGTCGCGCAGGCGCAACTGGCGGGCGATCTCGTCAGCGGCTTCGAGGTTGGTGTTAAGCGCGGTCTCTTCGATGTCTCCGCCCTTGGTGGCGCGCCCTGAGTTGATGTCGATGGCCACCATCGCCTCGGCATGGTCGATGACGATTGCGCCGCCGGAGGGCAGGCGCACTTCATGCTGAAACGCTGTTTCGATCTGGCTTTCGATCTGGTAGCGCGAGAAGAGCGGCACGCTATCCTGATACAGCTTGATCTTGTTAAGGCTGTTAGGCATGACCTGCTGCACAAAGTCGCGCCCCTGCTGGTACACCTCCGGGTCATCAATGAGGATTTCGCCGATGTCCTGGCGGAAGTAATCGCGGATGGCGCGGATGATGATACTGCTTTCCTGATACACCAGGAAAGGCGCGGATTTCTGGCTGGAAGCGGTTTCGATGGCCTCCCACAAGCGCAGCAGGTAATCCAGATCCCACTGGAGCTCCTCGGCGCTCTTGCCGACGCCGGCGGTGCGCACGATGATACCCATCCCGTCAGGGATGCTCAGCGCGCCCATGATGTCGCGCAATTCGCTGCGGTCTTCGCCTTCTATACGGCGCGATACGCCCCCGGCGCGCGGATTGTTGGGCATCAAGACCAGATAACGGCCGGCCAGACTGATAAAGGTGGTAAGCGCCGCGCCTTTGTTGCCGCGCTCTTCCTTGTCGATTTGCACGACGACTTCCTGGCCTTCGCGCAATACGTCTTTAATATTGACGCGCCCGCCTTCGCCGGTGTGGCTGAAATAGGAGGGTGTGATTTCCTTTAACGGCAGAAAGCCGTGGCGCTCCCCGCCGTACTCAACGAAGGCGGCCTCCAGGCTAGGCTCGACGCGGGTAATTTTTCCCTTGTATATATTGGACTTTTTCTGTTCCCGTGACGGTGTTTCGATGTCCAGGTCGTAAAGGTGCTGTCCATCAACCAGGGCTACGCGCAACTCTTCCGGCTGAGTCGCGTTAATTAACATTCTTTTCATGTTTTTAATTTCTCTGGCGTTCAACCACAGCCAGCGACGGTTGCCGTACTGTCGAACCGGGGGCGAGGAGAGGCGCCGGGCACGCCTGCCCATGGCAGAATGCCGATCAACCTTCTCTTTCGCCCGCACTCTTTATCGGACAATTGCGCCAGGCAGTGCGCACCATGGCCGCAGACGCATCGCTCTCGCTGGTTCTTGAGTTCTTGATTCGGTCCTCGCTGGCATAGGCCGCGCGGATCAGCAACAAGAACGGCGTGCTGCTTATGGTGTTGTATCTGCCTGATGCGCCATAAATCCGGCACACCTCGATGAGTGGCGAGGTGGTTCGATATACCGCATAGGTCGCGTTTTGTGGGAACGCAATTTATTGATCGCTCTTTAAACGGGTCGAGCGATACCAAACCCCATCAACGTGTGTTAAGTGTCATTTTCATGCGGGCGTCCCGGAGCCTATTCAAGCGGCGGTGTATTGGGTGATGAGTAGAAGCCCCCGCCTGCCTTGATATGAGGCATCAACGTTGCCAAAGTTCCGTTTCCAGCGCCGCATACGCATGAAATGGTTGTCGTCCTCGCGCCACTGTCATTTGTTAAGTACTAAAAAATGAACTGTCGCGAGTACACCATAATATAACACGTTAATCAACAGCATCAAATCGGTCAAATATAATGTTATTATTTAACGCATGTCTATTCCAAAAACCCATCAAGGCCCTCGGCTGGTCAGTATTGACGACGCCCACGAGGGACAGCGCATCGACAATTTTCTGATTACAACCCTGAAAGGTGTCCCGAAAAGCCATATTTATCGCGTGCTGCGCAAGGGTGAGGTGCGGGTCAATAAGGGACGCATCAAGCCTACCTATCGCCTGCAGCCGGGCGATACGGTGCGTATTCCGCCAATTCATGTTGCGGAGCCGGGGGAGTATGTGCCGCCCACTGCCCATGTCCTGCAGCGGATAGAAAACAGCATTATTTATGAAGATAGTGCGTTGATTATAATAAATAAACCGTCGGGGATCGCAGTTCATGGCGGCAGCGGCCTGAGCTACGGCGTCATTGAGGCGCTACGTGCCGCCCGCCCGGATGCGCATCACCTGGAGCTGGTGCATCGCCTGGATCGCGATACCTCTGGATGCCTTATGATTGCCAAGAAACGTAGCATGCTGCGCAGCCTGCATGAGTTGTTGCGGACGGATCATGGCGTCGACAAGTGCTATCTGGCCCTGATCAAGGGGCAGTGGCAGGGAGGGCGGCGGATCGTCGATGCCGCGCTGAGTAAAAATGAGTTGCGTTCTGGCGAGCGGGTAGTGCGCGTCTCCGAAGAGGGCAAGTCCTCCGCAAGTGTGTTTCAGCCGCAGCGGGTTTTTGCCGAGGCCAGCTTGGTGGAGGTGAGGCCTTTGACTGGCCGCACCCACCAGATCCGCGTCCATGCCGCGCATATCGGGCAGCCAGTTGCCGGGGATGAGAAGTACGGTGATGCGGAGTTTAACCGGCGGATGGCGGCGTTGGGCTTGAAGCGCCTGTTTTTGCATGCCCACGCGTTGACCTTCGAGGTGCCGGAAACGGGTCAGAAGGTCAGCGTCACTGCCCCGTTGAGCGATGATTTGAAAGAAGTTCTGGCGCGCCTGGAAAAGACTGCAAAAATCAATGATGCCGAATAGATTCAAGCTGCTGGTATTTGATTGGGACGGCACGCTGATGGACTCCGAAGCACGCATCGTCACCAGCTTCAACGCTGCCATGACGGATGCGGGGCTGGCGCCACTCGCGGATGATGCTATCAGGAATATCATCGGCCTGGGGTTGCGCGAGGCGCTGGATCAATTGGTGCCGGGGGCCGATAATCTGCTCCAGCAGCGTTTGGCGGATCGCTATCGCCATCATTTTCTTTACGCCAATCAAATCCCTGCGAAATTGTTTCCAGGGGCGGTGGATATTGTGTACGATCTGCGCCAGCAGGGCTATCTACTGGCGGTTGCGACCGGCAAGGGGCGGCAGGGCCTCAATCGCTCGCTGGCAGAGTCGGGCTGCGAAGGCTTGTTTCATGTCACGCGTTGCGCCGATGAGACCTTTTCCAAGCCACATCCCCGCATGTTGCTGGAGATTATGGATGAGATGTGCGTTGCCCCGCATGAAACGCTCATGATAGGTGACACCGAGTACGATATGCAGATGGCTGGTAATGCGGGAACGGCGGCGCTGGCGGTGAGCTATGGCGTGCATGAGCGCGACCGCCTGTTGCAATGCGGTCCCCTGGTGTGCCTGGACAGCATCGCGGAGATTAGAGAATGGCTGATGCCTGTCAAGCCGAAATCCAAAGTTTTAGAACCCTCTGAGTAAAATCAGAGGGTTTTACATTAACAATTCAAGAAGCGGTACATCATTATGTCAGATAATCAGCAAGAGCCCTCAGCCTCCGCAACTCCGGGTGGCGAACCCGCCAAGCCAGAGGATAAATGGACTGGCGGGGCGTCTGCGCCCACCACGTCCGCTGTGCCATCCGGTGAACAGGGCGGCGAGTGGGAACGCGGCGTTCTCAAGAAGCTGGCCTTCTCCGCTATTGACGAACAGCGCCGCACCCGCCGCTGGGGCATCTTTTTCAAGGTGCTGACCTTTGCCTATTTGTTCACGCTGCTTTATCTGGTGCTGCCCACGGATCGTGCAATCGAGGTCGGCAAGAAGCACACCGCGCTGGTGGAGATTCGTGGTGAAATCTCCGATAGCAGTGAGGCCAATGCCGATAGCATTATTACCGGCCTGCGCGCCGCATTTGAGGACAAAAATACCAAAGGTGTGATTATCCGCATCAACAGCCCCGGCGGCAGCCCGGTGCAGGCGGGGTATGTCAACGACGAGATCAAGCGCCTGCGCACCGAATATCCCGACATTCCCTTGTATGTGGTCATTACCGATATCTGTGCCTCGGGTGGTTATTACATTGCCGCCGCCGCCGACAAGATTTATGCCGACAAGGCCAGCCTGGTGGGTTCCATCGGCGTGATCATGGACGGTTTTGGGTTCGTTGACACCATGAAAAAATTTGGGGTCGAGCGCCGCCTGCTGACGGCGGGTGAGCACAAGGGCTTCCTCGATCCCTTCTCGCCGCAAAAGCCGGAGGAGGTTGAGCACGTCAGGACGCTGCTGGGCAATATTCACCAGCAGTTCATTGATACCGTCAAGAAAGGGCGGGGAGCTCGTCTCAAGGATGACCCTAATCTGTTTAGCGGTTATATCTGGACCGGCGAGCAGGCCATCGGCATTGGGTTGGTCGATGCCCTGGGCAGTAGCAGCTATGTTGCCCGCGAGGTCATCGGCGCGGAGGACATTGTTGATTACAGCGAGAAGCCGCCGTATTTACAGCAGTTTGCCCAACGCTTCGGCATGGCGATGTCGGGTGCCTTTTCATCGGCATCAAACGCCGGCCTGAAACAGTTGGGTGGCATGAGTGACAACATCAAATAATAATCGTTGAAACAAGTACGCACCGGCCATGTCAGGAAACACTATAGGAAAACTTTTTACGGTGACCTCGTTCGGCGAGAGTCACGGCCCAGCCATTGGTTGCATCGTCGATGGCTGCCCGCCGGGCATGGCGCTGTGTGAAGAAGATTTGCAGCGCGATCTGGACCGGCGCAAGCCCGGCACCTCGCGCCACACCACGCAGCGCCGTGAAGAGGATAAGGTGCAGATTCTCTCCGGGGTGTTTGAAGGGCGTACCACAGGCGCGCCGATAGGGTTGCTGATACACAACACCGATCAGCGTTCCAAGGATTATTCCAAGATCATGGATCAGTTCCGCCCCGGCCATGCGGACTACACCTATCAGCAAAAATATGGTCTGCGCGACTACCGTGGCGGTGGTCGTTCCTCGGCGCGCGAGACCGCCATGCGCGTGGCGGCGGGCGGTATCGCCAAAAAATACCTGCGCGAGCGTTATGGAGTAAGCATTCGTGGTTATCTGGCGCAGCTGGGGCCGATCAAGGCCGAGGCCTTTGACTGGGATGAAGTAGAGCAAAACCCTTTCTTTTGTCCGGATGCCGCCAAGGTGCCGGAAATGGAGGCGTACATGGATGCGTTACGCAAAGAGGGCAACTCCATCGGTGCGCGCATCAATGTGGTGGCCAGTGGTATGCCGCCGGGATGGGGCGAGCCGGTGTTCGACCGCCTCGACGCCGATATCGCCCATGCCCTGATGAGCATCAATGCTGTCAAAGGCGTGGAGATTGGCGCAGGTTTCGGCTGTATCGAGCAAAAAGGCACTGAACACCGTGACGAGATCACGCCGCAAGGCTTTTTGAGCAACAATGCGGGCGGTATTTTGGGGGGTATTTCTTCCGGCCAGGACATCGTCGCCAGTATCGCGCTCAAGCCGACCTCCAGTATCCGCCTGCCTGGGCGTAGCGTGAATGTGCATGGTGAGCCGGAGGAGGTGGTGACGCATGGCCGCCACGATCCCTGCGTTGGCATCCGCGCCACCCCGATTGCCGAGGCGATGCTCGCCATCGTGCTGATGGACCACACGCTGCGCCACCGTGCGCAGAATGTGGATGTCGTATCGCAGACACCGGTTATTCCTTCAACAAGAAGTAGCGGGTAGCAAGCAAAAAGTAGCAGGATGAAAATCCTGATGCTTCATAGAGCCACCTAACTTGCGACCTCCTTATGCCCTATTGGCGCCTGTCCGCGTTCTATTTTTTCTTTTTCTCCTCGCTCGGCGCGCTGCTGCCTTACTGGGGGCTGTATCTCGAATCGCTAGGGTTTAACCCGGTCCAGATCGGTGAATTGATGGCGCTGATCATGGCGACCAAGATCATCTCCCCCAATGTCTGGGGCTGGATCGCCGATCACACCGGCAAGCCCATGGCTGTCGTGCGGCTGGGTTCTCTGGCGGCGGTGCTGGCCTTCAGCGGCATCCTGCTCGGCAGCAGCTATGGTTGGCTGGCGCTGGTGATGATTGTATTCAGCTTTTTCTGGAATGCCACACTGCCGCAGTTCGAGGCTGCTACCTTTAGCCACCTCGGTGATCAGGTGCACCGCTACAGCAGCATCCGCTTGTGGGGCTCCGTCGGGTTTATTGTGGCGGTAGCGGCGCTGGGTCCGTTGTTCGAGCATGCCGGTGTGGGGCTGTTGCCGCTGATCTTGCTGGGGCTGATGGCGGGCATCTGGCTGGTGAGTCTGCTGGTGCCGGAGCGCGCCGCTGCTCACTTGACTCTTGATCATGAGCCGTTGCGCAAGGTGCTGGGGCGCCCCGAGGTGCTGGCTCTGCTGGCGGTGTGTTTTCTGGTGCAGGCCAGCCACGGCCCTTACTATACTTTTTATTCCGTCTACCTCGAAGATCATGGCTATTCTCGCAGCCTGATCGGACAGTTATGGGCACTGGGCGTGATTGCCGAGGTCGGGGTTTTTCTTGTCATGCACCGCCTGGCGCCACGCTTTGGCTTGCGCGCTATATTTCTTGCCAGTCTGGCCCTGGCCGCCCTGCGCTGGGCATTGATCGGGCTGTTCGTGGACAATCTGCCGATGATGTTTTTTGCGCAAATACTGCACGCCGCCAGTTTTGGGGTTTATCATGCCGTGGCGATACAGCTTGTGCATAAATATTTTATCGGGCGCAACCAGGGGCGCGGCCAGGCGCTCTACAGCAGTCTCAGCTTTGGCGCGGGTGGTGCGGCCGGCAGCTTGTACAGCGGCTACGCCTGGAGCAGCTTCGGCGCTACCAGCACCTATTTTTTGGCCGCGCTTATTGGTGTTGCGGCTTTTCTGGTGGCCTGGCGCTTTATCCGGGCGGATCAGTTGCTGGTCGCAAGAAAAAAAGTTGCCACGCCTGCTCCAGAGTGATAATGGGGGTGGGTGGCATGGAGACTGCCTCTGTGTGCCAGACGGTGAACAGCAGCGCCACAGTAGACGCGCGCGCGCCGCGCCGTAGCCAGGCGAAAACGCTGCGGCACAGTCGTAAGAATTCCACGATGAACTCCCTTTTTGTTTTTGCGAGCGCGCTCAGGAAACGATCACGAATACGTCATTCGATGAGATGACATACCGTATCGCCATCCGGCATACCATCCGGCATTTCCTCCCATTGAGCGGCC
>JACPOZ010000039.1 GCA_016191235.1 Gammaproteobacteria bacterium | reverse complement strand
GGAGAAGGACGAGAAGACGGCGCCCTCCGAACAGGTCATTGACTCGTTTGTCCGTGCATTGAAGCTGCCCCCCCGGCGGGCACGCCTCCTGCGGTTGCTGGTAGGTAAAACGGTGAACGAACAGCTCGTCGATGTCTTTATCGAGGATGAAGATCGCCCCCTGGACCTGCTTGAGCCTGCGCATCAAATGAGTTTCCGGGGAAAACGTCCGGAAACGAAGGATGAGTGGCGTCGGCATATTGACCGGTTGGCCGCGCTGTTTGACGAAGACGAGGAGTGAATGGACGAGTTCCAGACTATTCTTAAGGCCCGCCAGTTCGTCCGGAATGCTGGAGTTACGACGGCCCCGGTCGAACTCGAATGTCTGGCTGCCGCTGCGAATGCCAAGATCAAGTTCATGCACGACCTGAGCGATGATGAATCTGGCCAGACGACCCAGCACAAAGGCAAGCACATCATTATCGTGAATGGGAACCACCGGGAAGAGCGTCAGCGCTTTACCGTCCTCCACGAAATTGCCCATATCGTTCTCGAACTCCCCTCACAGCATCACGGCCCGAAACTGACAACGGGCAACCTCATGCGTTACGGGCGCCGCCCGCAGGAAGAAATGCTTTGTGATGTGTTCGCAGCGGAATGCCTGCTGCCCTATGACCTGTTCAGCAAGGATGTCGGCGACGTTGATATCTCATTGGACGCGGTGAAGACCTTGGCGGACAGATATAAGGCGTCGCTGACCGCGACAGGCTCGCGGTATGCCGTCAGCGCTCCTGAACCTTGCGCATACGTGCTGAGCGAAGACGGGCATATCCGCTACGTCTCGCGCTCAAAATTCCTGAACGAACTCAAGGGCTGGATCGACTTCAACGTCCCCGTTCCCAAGGACAGTGTCGCGCACCGCCTTATTCAGGGAACATCGAAAGCTGAGGATTACGACGAACTCCCAACGGATGTGTGGTTCAACGGCGGCATCAAGAACCGTCCGTTGCTGGCGGAAGAAGCCATTCTCCTGCGGGAATGGAATCAGTGCCTCTCGCTCATCTGGTTCGACGAAAGCATGAAGCCGGCGCATGAGCGGAGACACGAGGACGAAGACGACGAGCCACTTCTCAAGGAGCTTGATGGCACGCTCTCGTGGCTGTCCAAGAGCCGCCGCAGATAGGAGCCAGATGACAAACTTTCAGGTCGTTAACACTCATCACATTCGCCGCCTCTATTACTGGTACTGGCAACGCTTTATTCCGGATCGCCTTGTCACGCTTCTGCGTGACCGTGTTATTTGGTGCGGCCGGCCCGCTGACTTCAATGATCCTTGGGATTGCAAACCATCCTACAACACGGATTTGCTCCGTGATGAAGCGGAACGCGAGCGACATATCGAGTGGTATGCACAGATTACGCGTCGGCATCGACCGGACATCCCGCCTGAAGGACTCAACATGAACTGCGCGTGGATCCAGACTTGCTGACTAAGCGTATCGAGGAGTGCTCCATAGAAATGTGGTCTGCGGTCGCAGAGCGTTACCGCGTTTATTGCCTAGGCCCAGATGTTCACAACACCATTGACCCGGCAGTGTGTTCCCGGGTTGTCGTCCGGGCTACTTGCTGTGATCCTAAAAACGGCAGTTGACCGCTTTTCTGGACGGCTAGCAATATGTTTTCAATAGACTTTATCGCGCTCTGCGGGTTCACCTGTTTGGTGAAGCCCGCTACGGGGCGGATTGCACGATTTTCAGTGCGCATGGCAGCGTTGCAACTCCTTGGAATGGAATAACCATTCCGCGTCGTCGCGCCTTGCCCTGCACCCCGAAAACCGCACACTCCACCCCGTCCAACTGCCGTTTTTAGGATGAGGCCTTTCGTGCATTTCGTGGACGGTGCGTAACATCAAATACTACGCCTATGCTGATCCGCAACCGATATACTGATATGAGAACCTGTTCACGAGCTCGCTGGAGGTTGTTATGAATCCCAACACCAAAGTTCCCCGTATCAAGAATGATGACGTTATGTATCTGATGTTGCGTGATGGCCGGATTGCGGAGTTCAATGATAGAAAGGCTAAAGGCACGGTCATCGACCTGGTAAATTGCGATTTTCGCGGGTTGGATTTGCGTGGTCTGGACGCGGAAGGGCTGGATTTGAGCGGCGCCTATTTTCGCCAGGCCGATCTTCGCGGCGTTGATTTTTCCAGGTGCCGGCTGGAGGGCGCCAGCATTCATGCGACCAAGATCTCGGGAGCCTATTTTCCAGCCGAATTGAGCGCGGATGAGATCACGCTGTCATTACTGCATGGGACGCGGATGCGATACGCATCCGGTTAAGCTTTTCCCATGCGCGGCAGTATATGGTCATGGATAAGCGCATGCAGTCCGGCAAGTGCGGGATAGCGTCCACTCACTTCCTCTACGTATCCTAATGTCCGCGGGATGTCCTTGAGATAACCTGGTTTGGCGTCGCGGATGTTGAGGCGGGCGAAGATGCCGATGGCCTTGAGGTGGCGCTGTACACCCATCAGATCGAACCAGCGCAGGAATTGTGCGGCGCCGACCCCACTGATAACGCCTTTTTTTAACGCCTGTGCATGATAGTTCTCGACCCATTCTTCAACTTGCTCACGTGGCCAGGCGATGTAGCAATCGCGCAGCAGCGAGGCGAGGTCGTAAGTCACCGGGCCGGTTACCGCGTCCTGGAAATCCAGAATGCCGGGGTTGCCCTGAGCGGTCACCATCAGGTTGCGTGAATGATAATCCCGGTGCACCCACACCTGTGGTTGTTCCAGCGCTGAGTGGGCGAGAGCATCAAATGCTTTGTCGAGCGTGTCCGTTATCGTCTTGTCCAACGCCAGTCCCAGATGCTGTTCCATGAACCAGTCGCGGAACAGAGCCATCTCACGCATCAGCAGGGGGCGATCATAGGCGGGCAGCAAGATGGTGCTGCCCGCCTTGGGGCGTTGCAATGCCAGCAGTGCCTGCATGGCATCGCGGTAGAGCCGGGGCGCACTGGTCTCATTCAGTTCGTTCAGGTATTGGCTGTGCCCCAGGTCGGTCAGCAGTAAAAAGCCGCGTTCCAGATTGATCTCCAGCACTTCGGGCACGTTCAGCCCCAGCGCATGAAACGCGCGAGCGATAGCGATGAACGGGCCGCAGTCTTCCTTGTCGGGCGGGGCATCCATAACGATGCGGCTCTGGCCCGCGTAGCGCACGCGGAAATAGCGCCGGAAGCTCGCATCCGATGAGGCGGGTGCGATATCAAAGGGAGGCAGTCCAACGTCTTGACGCAGCCAATGGGTTAATTCATTCAAACGTTCGGGCATGGTTGTTTAGTTTTGGGGCGTGGCTGGTTAATATCAAGGTATACTAATAAAATGCCTGATTCTCACTATTCTAACTGATATTACGCACGCTCAATGAAAAGGTGCGGTCCACGAAAAGCACGAAAAATGGGCGGGGAAACCTGGCACAAGAATGCGTCTGGATTTGTCAGTCAACTTCGCTTGCTGTTCGACAGCAACGGCTGAACGGACTGTGCCATGAAGTTTTTTCGTGCCTTTCGTGTTTTTCGTGGACTGTGCGTAACATCACTATTCTAAGCAATTTTGACGTCGGATTGCCAATCAATAACACACATGATGCTGTTTCCGTGAAAAAATCTCCGCCGGTTGTCTTGCGCTATGTTTATGCGATGCTGTTGTCGTTTCCTGTTATGGAGATGGCGTCTGCCGCCTCTCTCCTGGAGCCCCTCCCGGAAGGTCCATGGGGGTTGTGCGATATGCATGCCGCACCCAAGCCTCGTACCTCCGTAAGTGCTGCCCAACGCAAGGAGGCGCCCACTTATTTGAGCGCGGATTACGGTTTTGCCGTCAAGGACAAGCTGGCCGTCTTCAGTGGCGATGCGCTGGTGCGCCGTGCCGATGAGCGGTTGGCGGCCGACACGGTTATCTATGACGAGGCCAAGGGTACTGCGCAGGCGCAAGGCAATGTTCGTTACCGGAGCGACAATCTGGAAGCCGACGGCGATGCCGGGTATATGGAGCTGGAGACGGACAAGGGCCAGTTCGATAATGCGCAATACCGTTTCGAGGAGCAGCATGCGCGTGGCAGTGCGGCCACGATTATCAAGGAAAATTCCGAGGTTACGCGCCTCAGGCAGTCGACTTATACGACCTGCGACCCCGGCAGGGAGAGTTGGCTGCTGCGTTCGTCCACCCTCAGGCTGGATGAGGGCAAGGGTATCGGCGAGGTCTATAACGCTACGGTTCGGTTCATGGGCGTGCCGTTTTTTTATATGCCGTATATGTCTTTTCCGATCAATAATCAGCGCAAGAGCGGTTTTTTGATCCCGCGCCTTCTGCCATCCTCTTCCTCTGGCATGAGCATCAGAATACCGTATTATTTGAATCTCGCGCCGGATTACGATGCAACTATTACGGCGCGTTATATGAGTCTGCGCGGCCTGATGATGGAAGGCGAATTCCGCCATCTCAACCGCGCCAGCCGGGGCGAGCTGGATGTGGGGTATATGCCTAAAGACGCGCTTTACGGCAAGGACCGCGCCGCAGCCGCCTACAAGCATACCAGCAGCCCCGCCGAGGGCTGGAGCACCGATCTCAATCTTAATTATGTCTCTGACAGGGACTATTTCAGGAATTTTGGTAACAGCCTGAGTGTTGCGGCGACTGTCTTTGCGGAACGCCGTTTCGATGTGATGTATCAGAGTGAAAATCTGACTTTCCTGGGAAGAGTGCAGGGTATGCAGCCTTTGGATAGGACGCTGCCATCCGCCGTGCGCCCCTACCGGGTATTGCCGCGCTTGCAGTTGACCGCCGGCTGGCCTGGGCAGGAGGGCGCGCCGAGCTACCGTTTTCAGGGCGAGGTGGTGCGCTTTGAGCAGGACGATCGGCTTAACGGGGCGCGCCTCGATTTACAGCCCGAGATCAGTTTTCCGTGGCAGCGCGACGCGGGGTTTGTCACGCCCAAACTGATACTGCGGCATACCCGCTATCTGCTGGAGAACGCATTGCCGGGGATGCCAGAGTCACCAAGCCGGACTCTGCCTATCTTCAATATCGACAGCGGGCTTTTCCTGGAACGCGATTTTTCCTGGGGTGCGCGGCCTTTGCTGCAAACGCTGGAGCCGCGTCTTTTTTATCTTTACACGCCTTACCGTGACCAATCCAACCTGCCGGTGTTCGACAGCGCTGCGATGGATTTTAATTTTGCGCAACTCTTCCGTGATAACCGATTCAGCAATGCGGATCGCGTCGGCGATGCCAATCAGGTCAGCACGGCGCTGACTACGCGTTTGCTTGACGGCGGTGCGGAGCGTATCCGCGCCAGCATTGGTCAGATATACTACCTCGATGACCGCAGAGTGACGGTTCCCGGTGGGGTGGCCGGCACGCGGCATACCTCGGATATCGTCGGCGAGGTGGCGGCCAGTGTAGCGCAAAGCTGGACTGCCAGCGGCGATTTGTTCTGGAATCCGAGTGTTGAGCGCATCGAGCGCGGCTCTGCGCGCATTCAGTACCAGCCGCTCAGGAACCATATCCTCAATTTGGCCTACCGTTACCGGCGAGGCCAAACGGACCAGATGGATCTGTCGCTGTTCTGGCCGTTGCATAGCAACTGGAGCATCATCGGGCGCTGGTATTATTCGATTCCAGACAAACGCATTCTGGAGTCGCTGGCGGGATTGGAATACAACAGTTGCTGCTGGGCATTTACCATACTCACCCGCGATTACACCACCGGCGTCACTGCAACAGGCGCCAACACATCCAACCGCTCTGTGATGTTTCAATTGGAACTCAAGGGCCTGATGAGTGTCGGACAATCCATCAGCACAATGCTGGAGCGTGGTATCCTAGGCTATCAGGGCGCGCGGTAGATCGTAACGTAGAGGCATGCCCGAATGGCACTTAACTTAGGCCAAATGTAGGGTGGGTTAGACACATAGTTTGTGCCGTAACCCACCCGATGTGCCGTCAGGTACTCATTAAATAATCCGTTGTGTTGCTACGCAACGCTTGGCGGGGTACGCAAAAAACGCTAACCCACCCTACATTGCAAGATGAATCTTTCTATGAAAAAACTATTTGCAACTTTAATCCTGGTGCTTTCCGCAAGTGCCGCGCTTGGTGATGCCCCACAGGCAAATGCTCCTTCGAATATTGTTGAGGTCGATCGCATCGTCGCCATCGTCAATGATGCCGTGATCACTCGCGGCGAGCTGGATGAGCAGATCCACACCATCAAGCAGCAGTTGCGCCAGCAGAAAACACAGCTTCCGCCGGATGCCGTGCTGCAAAAGCAGGTGCTGGAGCGCTTGATCTCCAATCAGTTGCAATTGCAACTTGCCGCCAGCACGGGTATCCGCGTTGATGACGACGTGCTAAACAAGGCGATAGGCCGGATCGCGGAACAGAACAAGCTGTCTATCACTGAATTTCGCGACGTGCTGGAAAAAGATGGTATCAACTTCGCCAGCTTCCGCGAGGATATCCGTAACGAAATCATCATGACCCGCTTGCGTCAGCGGCAAGTTGATAGCCGCATCAACGTGACCGATCAGGAGGTCGCCCGGTTCCTCGCCGCCCAGGCAGACAAAGGTAAGTCAGACGATGAATACCGTGTGTCGCATATCCTGATTGCCGTGCCTGAGGCGGCCTCGCCGGAGCAGATCCAGGCCGCCAAACAGAAGGCCCAGCAGGTGCTGGATGATCTGCGTGGCGGCGCCGATTTCAAGGAAACCGCCATCGCCGTCTCCAATGGCCAGCAGGCGTTGGAAGGAGGCGATCTGGGATGGCGCAGAGCGGGCCAGTTGCCGTCGCTGTTTGCCCCATTGGTGGGACGCATGAAGCCTGGGGACCTGAGCGACATCATCCGTAGTCCGAGCGGCTTCCACATCATCAAGCTGCTCGACTATCGTAGTGGGGGGGTACACAAAGTGACTCAAACCCTGGCCCGCCATATCCTTATCCGCGCCAATGAGCTGGTTAGCGACGATGATGCCAGCATCAAGCTGGAGCAGCTCAGTCAGCGCATCAAGAATGGCGCTGATTTCGCCGAGCTGGCGCGGGCCAATTCCGGGGATAAGGGCAGCGCTGCCAACGGCGGTAGCCTGGGCTGGGTCAGTCCCGGCGAGATGGTGTTGACCTTTGAGCAGGCCATGAATGAACTCCAGCCAGGGCAGATCAGTAAGCCCTTCAAAAGCGAGTTCGGTTGGCATATCGTCCAGGTACAGGAACGACGCGAACAGGACAACACCGAACAGTTCAATCGGAGCCAAGCCTTCGATGCCATTCGCCAGCGTAAGGTCGAAGAAGAATCCCAGATCTGGCTGCGCCGCCTGCGCGATGAAGCGTATGTGGAATACCGGCTGGACGATGCCTTGTAACCCTTTCCTCTAGATATGTTGCCCCGCCTCGTATTGACCCCCGGTGAGCCCGTCGGCGTCGGCCCGGACCTGTGCGTGCAGATCGCCCAGCAAGCCCGTGATGCCGAGCTTGTGGTCGTGGCTGATCCTGGCCTGCTGGAGTCGCGTGCGCGCCTGCTGGGGTTGCCGTTGTGGTTGGAAGAGTTTGATCCCTCCCAGCCAGCCACATCCTCACGAGCGGGTGTCCTCAAAATAATTCCTGTGCCGCTCGCCAATGACGCCGTGTGCGGTCATCTTGATCCGGCCAATGCTCCCTATGTACTGGAAACGCTGCGTGTTGCAACGCGCGCCTGCCAGGCGGGGTATTGCAATGCGCTGGTTACCGGTCCAGTGCAGAAAAGCGTCATTAATCGAGCGGGGATTCCGTTCACCGGCCATACCGAGTTTCTCGCCGAGCTCACCCAGGCGCCGCAGGTGGTGATGATGCTGGCAGTGCCGGGGCTGCGTGTGGCGCTTGCGACCACGCACCTACCGCTGCGCGAGGTGAGCGATGCCATTACCCCCCCGCTACTGGAAAGCGTGCTGCGCGTGTTGCATCATGACTTGCGGGCGCGGTTTGGAATCGCCAGTCCGCATGTTTTGGTGTGCGGGCTCAATCCCCATGCAGGGGAGGGCGGTCATCTGGGCAGCGAGGATGATGATGTTATCGCGCCCGTGCTGGAGCAACTTCGTATCGAAGGTATGCACTTGACTGGCCCCTTGCCTGCCGACACCCTGTTTATCCCCAAATACCTGAAAACCGCTGACGCGGTACTGGCCATGTACCACGATCAGGGGCTGCCGGTGCTTAAATATGCGGGTTTTGGCCGTGCGGTCAACATCACCCTTGGCCTGCCGATCATCCGTACCTCGGTGGATCACGGTACGGCGCTGGATTTGGCGGGTACGGGCAAGGCCGATGCCAGTAGTCTGGAGGCGGCTATCCAGGCCGCGTTGGAAATGATTAACTTAAAAAGTGGGTTACCACTGAATTAATTAATCGCCCCGTCTTTCTTGTTGCTGTTATAATTAACAAACTTTATCAATTGGTTGCGTGATTTTTATGGATATCCAGACAAGCCGTCCACTGAACGTATTAAGATCGATGATTTTCTGGAGCCGCTGGCTGCAGGCGCCTCTGTATCTTGGGTTGATCGTTGCCCAAGGTGTCTATGTCTTTCATTTCATGGTTGAACTTGAGCATCTGGTCGTCAAGGCCACGAGCATCGACGAAACCGAGATCATGCTGGTGGTCCTCGGCCTGATTGATGTAGTGATGATTGCCAACCTGTTGATCATGGTGATCATCGGCGGTTATGAGACTTTCGTTTCCAGGCTCTATAAAGATGAGCACCCGGATCATCCCGAGTGGCTGAGCCACGTTAATGCCAGCACCATGAAGATCAAGCTGTCCATGGCGCTGATCGGCATTTCCTCCATTCACTTGCTCAAGACCTTCATCAACGCCCCGCACCTGGATGAAAAGACCATGCTGTGGCAGGTCATTATCCATCTCACCTTCGTCGTCTCCGCCGTGGCAATGGCGTATACCGACAAACTGATGCAAAAACCGGCGCACTAGCAGCCTGTCAGGTGTTCTTCATAGCCAAGAAGCCAGGGATGGCGTTTCTTGGTGTTCTGTGTCGATAACCCTAGAAACGGCAGTTTTTTCTCACCTGCTTCCGCGAAACTTCCCCCACTACCCCCTGGTTCCCGGCGAATTTTGCGGTTGCGTCTCTTATCTCCCCAGTGACCATCCCATTTCTCGCCCTTCTTTAAAGTCTACTTTTTTTCTGCCGATATAGTCACAAGAGAAACTGCAATTATGTTTCTAGCCCATCCAATGGTCTTTGCGGGAAAGACTAAACATTGGATAGCGTCCCAGGACTATAAGAGTGAGCGGTTGAGGATATAAAGATATGACGGGAAATGGCATCGTGGAACACGATTGTACTGGCATCAAGGTGATGGTGATCGATGACAGTAAAACAATACGCCGCACAGCGGAAATTATTTTGCAAAAGGCCGGGTGCGAGGTCTTCACTGCGACGGATGGATTCGAGTCGCTGGCGTTGATTGCCGACCACAAGCCGGACATTATTTTTGTAGACATCATGATGCCGCGTCTGGATGGCTATCAGACCTGCGCACTCGTCAAGCATAACCTCGTTTTTCAAAACACGCCGGTCATTATGCTGTCCAGCAAGGATGGTCTGTTTGACAAGGCGCGGGGACGCATCGTTGGTGCGGAAGAATACGTAACCAAGCCTTTTACCAGTGACGAGTTGCTGGGGGCTATCAAGCGCCATGCGCGACGTAAAGACGCAACAAATAGGGTGCTCGACGAGGATATCCCTGTTCCGCCGCCAGGTTTTGAAAACGAACAGATAGTGCTCCCCGTGAAGGGGGCAATGTGACTGGGTTGTAACAGGCGCATAGCGTTGACTGTATTTTGCCGTGCCTTTTGATGGGTCTTTAAAATTCAAAATTCACGGATTTCTTTTTAGAACTATCCAAAAGTGTGTAACAGGAGATTTGAAATGGCTCGTATATTGATTGTGGATGATTCACCGACGGAAATGCATGTGCTGAAAACCATGTTGGAAAAGAATGGCCACCAGACGCTCGGTGCCAGCAATGCGGAAGAGGGTATCGCCAAGTCGAAATCGGAAAAACCGGATCTGATTTTGATGGATGTCGTCATGCCCGGCACCAATGGATTTCAGGCCACGCGCCAGATTACCAAAGACCCGGAAACCGCCTCTATTCCAGTCATCATCGTCACCACCAAGGATCAGGAAACCGATAAGGTATGGGGGTTGCGTCAGGGCGCCAAGGATTATCTCACCAAGCCGGTGGATGAGTCTGCGTTGATCGTAAAAGTAAAGGCGGCGATGAGGGGGTAAGCTCATGATGCCGCTCATCGCCAGCCACACCCCCTATGAAATGCTGCGCGAGATTGAGCGGCGCAGTCTTGTGTCGGGCGCTGAGTTGCCCAAGGAAGAGAAGCATAAAGCGACATGGAACGGCGTGGCTTTTGTATTGGATCATAACCTTTTGCTGGCGCCGCTGCATGATGTTCAGGAAGTCCTGGATTGCCCGCCGCTAACGGCGGTGCCGCGAACCAAAGGCTGGCTACGGGGCGTTGCCAATGTGCGTGGCCGTTTGTTGCCGGTCATTGACCTGAATGTCTACCTGGGCGGTGGTGCAACGTCGTTACGCGGCAGCAACCGGATTTTGATTGTGCAATACGGCGTACTGTCAGCAGGGCTGCTGGTTGATGAGGTGCTGGGGCAACGGCATTTTCTGGATGAAGACCGCTGCCCGCTGCCGACACTGGAAGCGGGAGGGGTAATGGACTACGTACGGCCCGCCGCCTATCACAGGGACGGCGACATTTGGTTGGTTTTTGATATGCGTAAATTAGTGTCATCGCCGCAGTTTATGCAGGCGGCAGAGTAATCAGGCATTCCCGGGGATTTTTAATCGTAGAGGATTTGGGTATGAAGATAAGCGGGTTCAAGAACTCAAGCGGGCTTATGAATATAAGCATGTTCAAAAACATGGGTGTAAACACCTTGCTGTGGTTGCTGGTGGGATTGATGTCGCTGGCGGTAGTAAGCATTGGCGCGTTCGGATTTTACAGTACTTACAAGGAACAGCTGTTTGTCGTGGAAACGGTGGACGAAGGTGAATTGGATATCAAGATGCTCGATCGGGTGCAGGAGGCGGCCATCTCGCTGAATAAAGAACTGGAGGCCTGGAAGGATATCCTGCTCAGAGGTGAGAAACCCGAGGATTATAAAAAATATCTGGAGATGTTTGAGAAGGAAGGAACTCAGGCAGACATAAAACTGAAAGCGGCAAAACAACTGATGGGGAGTCGTGCCGGGCTGGATACTGCACTGGTGGATGCGGTGCTAATGAAGCATCAGGAACAAATTGCGGCATATCGCGAGGCACTGAAGAGCTATGACCCCGCTCGCCCTTTTGAAACCGCCCACATGGTGGATGATTCTGTTCGTGGTTTATTCGATGCCACGTGGGAGAAGATGGATGCCCTCAACAATAAAACAGACGCATACATTCCTCAGCGTCTTGATGCTCATAGAAAAGACGCACGAGAAGCATTCGATAACAGCCGGGCGACTTTTATTGTGGTGGTGATCCTGGCACTGGTGCTGACGTTCGCTCTTGCCTTCCCAATCAGAAAGGGCGTTAATCAGGCCATTAACAAAGTGAATTCCATGCTTGCCGAGGCCGAACAGCAGAACCGTCGCAACCAGGATGCCATTCTACGTTTGCTGGATGAGGTGGCCGATCTGGCGGACGGTGATCTGACCAAAAAGCCATTAGTGACTGAGGATTTCACCGGCGCTATCGCTGACTCGCTGGGGTACGCTATCGACACGTTGCGCGGGCTGGTGGGATCGATCAATACCACGGCGGTGAAGGTGGCTTCCGCCGCAACGGAAACCCAATCGACTGCGTTACGGCTCACGGAGGCCAGTGATCAGCAGGCGCAGGAAATTGAAACTGCGGGCGTGGCTATTTACGAGATGACGAAATCCAGTGAACGCGTATCAGCGAACGCCGCGCAGTCAACTGCGGTGGCGCAGCAATCGGTGGATATTGCAAAGAAGGGAGCGGAGACAGTGCAGGGTACCATTCAGGGTATGGAATCCATTCGCGAGCAGATTCAGGAAACTTCGAAACGTATCAAGCGTCTTGGTGAAAGCTCCCAGGAGATCGGTGAGATCGTGGGCCTGATCAATGACATCGCCGATCAGACCAACATTCTCGCCCTGAATGCCTCTATTCAGGCGGCTATGGCAGGTGAAGCGGGTCGCGGCTTTTCGGTGGTCGCGGATGAGGTGCAACGCCTGTCCGAGCGCGTGGCCAACTCCACCAAGCAGATTGCAACCTTGGTAAAAACCATTCAAACCGATACCAACGAGGCGGTGATTTCCATGGAAAAGAGCACCTCCGGCGTGGTCGCCGGTACACAACTGGCACAGGGTGCAGGTAAGGCGCTCGAAGAGATCGAGGGCGTGTCAGGGAACCTTGCCCGCTTGATTGGAGACATTGCCGAAGCCGCCAATCAGCAGACCATGATGGCGAGCACGGTGTCCAGCACCATGAAAATGATTCAGGAAGTGACCACGCAGACCTCGCAAGGTACCAAGCAGGCCGCAGCATCCATCGGTGAGTTGACAGGGATGGCGGGCGAATTGCGGAAATCGGTGGCCGGTTTCAAGCTGCCCGCGTGATAGCGGCAGAGTGCAGCGTCCTGCCTCTGGGGTTAGGGCATACTTGATTACAAAAAGGTGAGCGGCATGATATCGGCGGAGCATATGGATTATGGCGCCCTGAAGTGGGTAAAGGGTGAGATTGAGGTAAACCTGCAACAGGCGCAACAGGCGTTGGAGGTATTCCAGGAACATCCTGCCGAGGCCGCACAAATCGACTTGTGTATCACCTTGCTGCATCAGGTGCGTGGCGCGCTGCAAATGCTCGATCTTACAGAGGCATATGCTCTCGCCAGGGAAATGGAGCAGGCGGTCCGAGTTCTTGCCAAGGATGCAGACCGGCGCAAGGGCTGGGTCTATGGCACCCTGATGCGCGCCATGTCGGAATTGCCACTCTATCTGACGGGGCTGCAAGAAGCTCAAGCGGATCGCCCCCAGGTCTTTTTGCCGTTGATCAACGATTTGCGCGTCGCCACCGGCGCCTCGGTGCTTTCCGAGAGCATGGTGTTTGGCCCGGCAGTTATTCCTACTGTTTCTCCACACAGCCCCGACATGCAAGACAAACTGGCGCGGGATATCAAGGCGTTGGCCCATCAGCTACGTCCCGTGTATCAGGCGGGCTTGCTGGTGTGGTACCGCGATGCCGGCAATAAAGCGGCATTGCGGCGGCTGCTGCAGGTGACCGTGCAGTTGCAGCAGGTGTGCCCCGAAGAAGGCCTGTGGAGAGTGTCCGAGGCGTTGATCGAACGGTTGCTGGCTGAAATGCTTGAACCCAACGATGCCATCAAGTTGCTGCTGGGACAAGTGGAGCGCCAGATTGGCCGGGTCATGGCGGCGGGAGCGGAGGAGTTGCGCGATCACCCGCCCGCTGACCTTATAAAAAATATGCTCTATTACATTGCCTATGCCGACACGCACAATGAGCAGACCCTTGATATGGCTGTCTCTGCCAGTGCCAATATGCCACAGCATGTGCATGGTGGCGCGGTCGCTTCCAATCCTGGTTTGCTGGAAATTGCAGCGGATGCCGTCAAGGATGAACTGGCATGGGCCAAGACCAAGTTGGACGGCTTCGCGCGCGCCGGTGGACGCCACACCCCGCAAGAATTGCGCGTGATAGCCGGTGTGCTGGCGAGGGTGTCAAACACCCTGGATATGCTTGGCCGCTGGGAGCTGCGCCAGCGCGTGCGGCAGCAGACTGGTGTGCTCGATACGATGCTGGAAAGTGGTGCTATCCTCAACGACCCCCGTCTTCTGGAAGTAGCGAACGCCTTGCTTTATGTGGAATCGCTGTTGCGCGATGTCCAGATGCCGGATGCGGCCGCCTCTGGCGAAAGCGCCCCCGGCAAACCCGAAGCTGTAAAAGCCGGGACTGCGGAGCACCACGATCTGTGCCGCGCAGTTATCCGCGAAATAATGGTTGATATGGGCAAGGTGAAGGACGACATTATCGCCCTTGCCAAGGCGCCCGGCCAGCATGAATTGATCGGTTCCGCGCCCTCTGTGCTGCACCGTATCATTGGCAGTTTGAAGATGCTTTCGCTGGAGCGTCCGGCAGGCTTGTTGAAGGCAGGCTACCACTATATCCGGCGCGATCTGATCGAGCGCCGGATCACCCCGTCCCTGGAGGCGCTTGACACCCTGGCTGATATGCTGACCGGCATCGAATTTTACCTGGATACCTTGGCCGAAAGCCAGATGAACCTTGATTCTCTGCTGGACCTGGCTGAAAGCAATGCGGTTACTTTAGGTTACCCGGTTGATACGGTGGATGACTACCCGCTGGAGGCCGTGATCCAGGCCGCAGCGCCTGATGAACCCGCTGTCGTTGAAACCATTTCTTTGGCAGCAAGCGCTGATGAGTTTATCTCGCAGCAGCCGGATTCAGACAGCATCGTCCCGGATATGGACAGCGCCGGCCTGGCTGAAGATCCTGCTATGGCTGGTGCTATCGAGACTGTTCAATCATTGCCCGTCGCGCGCACCCAGGAGGAAGAAGACGCAGACGAGGTGATGGAGGTTTTTATCGAAGAAGTAGGCGAGGAGCTGACTTCTATCGCACAACATTATCCTCAGTGGAAGCAGGAAACGAACAATCATGGCGCGCTCAAGAATATTCGCCGCTCATTCCATACCTTGAAAGGCAGCGGCAGGCTGGTGGGGGCGAATGTAATTGGCGAGGTCGCCTGGGCCATCGAGCATCTGTTGAATAAAGTGATTGATGGCGAAATACCTGTCACGCTGCCGCTGTTCGACGTGGTAGAGCATGCCCAGACAGCTATGCCAGGGCTGCTGCAACAATTTCAGCGTGTTAAAACAAAGATGGATATCGACGAGGATATCCAGGCATTGATAGACCAGGCGCAGGCGCTAACCTCTCCTGCCGTGATTCTGGAGGAACATGTTAGTAGCGTTTCCGATGTGGTGACGGCAACGCAACAGGATGTCGCTGTAACTACCCTTCCCGTGGAGCAGGAGGCCGTGATTGATCCTGTGTTGCTGGATATCTTCAGAACTGAATCCAGGGGGCGCCTGGAGGAGGTGCGGCGGTTTATTGATGCCTGCGGCCAAGCCAAAAAAGGTCAGGTGACAGAGCCGCTGGTGCGTAATCTGCATACGCTGCAAGGCAGCGCGCATATGGCGGGCTTTAAGGATATCGGCGACCTCGGTGGCTTGTTCGAAAAGCTGGTCAATACAATTCACCGCAATAACGGCGAGGTGGCTGAGGCGGAGCTGCTCGCTTTGAGTGATTTCAGTGAGGTGTTCCATGAAATGCTGCACTTGGAGAATCCTCTCGCGGCGTCCCCGGAAAAGACATCGGCATTGGAGAAAATTTCTTTCCTGACGCGCCGCGCACAGCATCTCCTTGATGCCGCTGCTATAGCGATGGCTGTCTCTCCAGAAACTGGTGTGCCCAATGCGTTGAATGATGGGGCACCGGGCAGTGACAGCGATGAAGTGCGCGAAATTTTTCTCGAAGAGGCAGCGGAAATTCTGGGTAATACGGAATCCCTGTTGCAAAGCTGGATGCGCGCACCGGACGTGCTCGGGCCGGTAGCAAGGTTGGAGCGCGAACTGCATACCTTTAAAGGCGGCGCACGCATGGCGGGAATCAGCGCCATGGGTGATCTCAGCCATAGCTTCGAATCTTTATTGAGCGCCATCGTGGCCGGTGATATTGCCGCCACCGATGAGATTTTCGAAACATTCCAGCAGGCCCATGACCGGCTGCAAACGATGCTGGAACCGGCGCTGTTGCACTTGCCGGTGGCTGCGGCTCCCGAGCTGATTGCCAGGATGGAAGCGTTGGCCAGGCATAAAGGTATTGAGTCCGCCACGCCGTCTGATACGCCACTTGTGGGGTCTATTGTAGATGCGGTAGATATCCCCACCTCAATAGCGTCAGAAACACCTTTGAGTGTCGACGCTACTACTGCGCCGGAGGACGCCACAGCAGAGCCGGCATGGCTGATCCCCAAGCCATCCACCGAACAAATCCGCGTACGCGCCGATCTGCTGGACAATCTGGTGAACCAGGCCGGAGAGTTGAGCATTTCCCGTTCCCGCCTGGAGCAACAGATTAATGCCTTCCACGCGGGTTTGACGGAAATGAAACAGACGGTTGTCCGTTTGCGTGATCAACTGCGCAAGCTGGATATGGAAACTGAGGCGCAAATTTTGTTCCGCCATCAGGAAGCGGGATTGCAGGGTCAGGATTTCGACCCGCTGGAGTTTGATCGTTTCTCGATGTTGCAACAGTTGTCGCGCAGCATGATGGAATCAACCGCCGATCTTGCCAGCATTCAGGATCAACTGGAAAAACAGGCGGGTGATTCGGAAGCCGTGCTGCTGCAACAGGCGCGCCTCAACACCGGGTTGCAGGAGGGTATGATGCGCACCCGCATGCTGCCCTTCACGGGTATGGCGTCACGTCTGCGCCGGGTAGTGCGGCAAACAGCGCGAGAGGTGGGTAAGGCGGTTGAATTACAGGTCATCGGTGAAGACCTTGAAATGGACCGCACCGTGCTCGATAGAATGGCGGGTCCCCTGGAACACATGATACGCAATGCCGTCGACCACGGTATTGAAGATGCGGCCACCCGGTGCGCGCAGGACAAGCCCGAGATGGGCGTGATCACCCTGCAACTTGCCAGGGAAGGTACGGAAATGCTGTTGCATCTGGCTGACGACGGACGAGGCCTGGATCTGGCGGCAATCCGCCGCAAGGCCATTGAGCGTGGCCTGCTGGGCGAAAACACCGTGATTGATGACTACAACCTGATGCAGTTTGTGCTCGAATCAGGGTTCAGCACCGCCGTGCAAGTTACGCAGATTTCCGGGCGCGGTGTGGGCATGGATGTGGTGAATAATGAGATCAAGCAGCTCGGCGGCAGCCTGCAGATCGAATCCGTCGCAGGCAGTGGCAGCCGGTTCACGGTGCGTCTGCCGGTGGCATTGTCCATCACCCAGGCGCTGATCGTTGGGGATGGCGAGCAGATGTACGCCATACCCCATTCCAGTATCGATGGCGTAATGCGCGTCAGCTACGAAACGCTCGCGCAGGCGAATGAGAGTGGTGCATCCACATTTGAATACGGTGGCGCCCATTACTCGTTGCAGTCGTTAAGCGGGCTGTTGAGTGGTGGTGGTGTGTCTCCCCTTCCTGAAAAAGAGGCCCGGCATCTGTTGCTGATGGTGCATGGCAGCGGCCAGCGTGTGGCGTTGCGGGTGAATTCGGTCATGGAAAACCGCGAAATCGTGGTCAAATCCCTAGGGCCGCAGTTGAGCACGGTGCGCGGCATCATGGGCGCCACTATCATGGGAGATGGTGGTGTGGTGTTGATTCTCGATATCCCCGTATTGCTGCGTATGGGTTTGATTGCCGAGCAGTCACAGAGGTTGATGCCGGAGGCGAAAGTTGCGACGCAAGGCGCCGCGCGGTCGGCGGGAAGCGGGATTATCAGCGTCATGGTGGTGGACGATTCAATTACCGTGCGCAAGGTCACCTCGCGCCTGCTGGAACGCAATCAGATGCGGGTGCTCACCGCCAAGGACGGGGTGGATGCGCTGGAGGCGCTACAGCATCAGATACCCGATGTCATGCTGCTGGACATCGAAATGCCGCGCATGGATGGCTATGAGCTGGCCTCGGTGATTCGCAATGATGAGCGGCTCAAACACATTCCCATTATCATGATCACCTCGCGCACCGGTGAAAAACACCGCGAGCATGCCAGACGCATCGGCGTAAACGAGTATCTGGGCAAACCCTATCAGGAAAATGAATTGCTTGATCATATCCGTACACTGGCCGGCGGCCAGACAGCGAATAACGATTTGAGCATTGCGGTCTAAAGGAGAGGACGGATGGCTACAACACCAAACATGATTCACAGCCTGTTACTGCCGGTGCATGGAAAAATGCTGCTACCGCACGCCACGGTTGCTGAAGTCGTCCCCTACAGTGCCGCCGAACCGGTGCCGCATGCTCCAGCCTGGTTGGCAGGCATGCTGTCCTGGCGCGGAGCGCGCATCCCTCTGGTGTTTTTTGAGGGGGCTTGCGGAGATTCCTTGCCCGTTGCCACGCCCGCTGAGCAAAAGATCGTGGTGTTGAAGACCTTGGGTGATGATCCCGATTTACCATTCATCGCTCTGGTGATGCAAGGTCTCCCGCGCGCCCTAAAGGTGGACTCGGACGCCATGAGCCCCGAGGCCGATGAGTCATCCGCCCCGCTGATCCTGAAACATATCCATATCAACGGGCAAACTGCATACATCCCCAATCTTGATGCCTTGGAAGACGCGATCAAGACAGCGCTGCATACGGTTAATAATTAGCGATATCGCCCTAGGATGTAGTAAAATTCCGCTTTTGGCACGCAAAGCAGAATATCCATGCTCGAAATTAATCCGGTCATAAAGCACATCAAAGATATGCAGGGGCGTTCCGATGCCCTGAGGGGGTATCTTTGACTATGATGTCAAAAAGGAACGCTTGACCGAGGTCGAGCGCGAACTCGAGAATCCCGCCATTTGGAACAACCCCGAACGCGCCCAGGAACTGGGACGTGAACGTGTCCAGTTGCTTCAGATTGTTGATACGCTGAATGATCTGGGCGAGAACCTGACGGACGCGCAGGCGCTGGTCGAGATGGCGGGCGAAGAGGACGATCAGGCCACAGTCGATGCGGTGGTCGCCGATCTCGGCAAGTTGGAAAAGAAGCTCGCCGAACTGGAATTTCGCCGCATGTTCTCCGGCGAGATGGATCACAACAACGCCTTCCTTGAAATCCAGTCCGGCTCCGGCGGCACCGAGGCGCAGGATTGGGCCAACATGCTGCTGCGCATGTATTTGCGCTGGGGTGAGCGGCGTGGATTTACCACCGAGCTGATTGAAGTGTCGCCCGCTGAAGTCGCGGGCATCAAGAGCGCCACGATCCGTTTTGAGGGCGAATACGCCTACGGCTGGCTGCGTACCGAGACCGGCGTACACCGCCTGGTGCGCAAATCGCCGTTTGACTCCGGCAACCGTCGCCATACCTCGTTCTCTTCGGTATTTGTCTCCCCCGAGGTTGATGACAGCATCGAGATCGACATCAATCCAGCCGACCTCAGGGTCGATACCTACCGCGCCAGTGGTGCGGGCGGGCAGCACGTCAACCGCACCGAATCCGCGATCCGCATTACACATATGCCCAGCGGCATTGTCGTAGCGTGCCAGAGCGACCGTTCCCAGCACAAGAACCGCTCTACCGCCATGAAGCAATTGCAAGCCAAGCTGTATGAGATGGAGATGCAAAAGCGCCGCGCTACCCAGCAGATACTGGAAGATAGCAAGTCCGATATCGGCTGGGGCAGTCAGATTCGCTCCTATGTGCTCGACCAGTCGCGCATCAAGGATTTGCGCACCGGCGTCGAAACCGGCAACACCCAGGCAGTGCTGGATGGCGACCTGGACGATTTCATCGAGGCCAGCCTGAAGAGTGGGCTGTAAAATAAAAGCCAATGTAGGGTGCGTCGCACGCACCACATTATGAGAATCAACACTATCGCCTGAACGTGGTGCGTGAGACGCACCCTAATGAAATGGACTCCCCCCCTCTTCAAGCGGCATCATAATGTGCCAAGCGGATGAAAAGGTCATCGGCTAAATGAGAAAGAGGGAGTCCGACATGAAGCATAACG
>JACPOZ010000062.1 GCA_016191235.1 Gammaproteobacteria bacterium | reverse complement strand
TTCTGCATCATCCGCTCCTACCTCGCCACTTTGCACAAGCAGCGCCAAAACCTGTACCACGCTCTCGCGCTCACCTTTCAGGGTAGCCCACCTCAGCCTCGCTTCACGTGATCGGCCTCGGGGTACCTGAGTAGTTACCAGAGAATTAATATATCCCTTTCCCCGCTTGCGGGGAGAGGGATAGGGGTTGCCAAATAATGTGATGATTTTAAAATTGTTTTGACTTTCCGTTCACCCTCTCCCCAGCGGCTTCGCCGGGCAAAAATACTCCATTGAATTGGAAATGGAATCAATAATGCGGCGGCGGTGTTTCCTCGGAACTGGAGGCTATATTGAACTGGGCCTGGGCGCGTACCTGCTGCCTTAGCGCGTCAAGCTCCGCGCCGAGCCGGTCGATCACCTTCTGCTGGTGCGCGAGGGCGTCGCTCAGCTCCTGCATCGCCGCCTCCTGGTAGGTGAGGCGGGTTTCCAGTTCGATGATGCGCGTTTCATCTACACCGCTTGCCATTGTGCTGCCACTCACGGCCGCAGCTTGGCAAAAGCGGCCGCCATCGCACCTTCCATCGGCGGCTTGGACTCCTGCTTCATCTTCGGCTTGCGCGGGGTATTGTCCGCCTTGGGCTGAGCGGGAAGGGCTGCCGCCTGCTCGTCGAGCCGCATGGTGAGGGCGATGCGACGGCGCTTTTCATCCACTTCCAACACCTTGACCTTGACCACATCACCGGCCTTCACCACGCTATGCGGGTCCTTGACGAATTTGCCGGCCAGGGCGGAGATATGCACCAGCCCGTCCTGATGCACGCCGATGTCCACGAACGCGCCGAAGTTGGTGACATTGGTCACCACCCCTTCCAGCATCATGCCGGGTTGCAGGTCTTTGAGATCCTCCACACCTTCCCGGAACGCCGCCGTCTTGAATTCGGGGCGCGGGTCGCGGCCCGGCTTTTCCAGCTCGGCGAGGATATCCTTCACCGTCGGCAGCCCGAAGCGTTCGTCGGTGAATTCCTTGGGGGATAGCGTCTTCAGCACAGCGCTATTGCCGACGATTGATCCGATGTCCACGCCAAGTTTGGCGAGGATGCGCTGTACCACCGGATAACTTTCCGGATGCACGGCGGAAGCATCGACGGGGTTGTCGCTATTCATGACGCGCAAAAATCCCGCCGCCTGCTCAAAGGTTTTTTCACCCAGGCGCGGCACGCCCTTGAGATCGCGGCGATTCTTGAACGGGCCATTGTGATCGCGGAACTCCACGATATTTTTTGCCAGTGTCTGATTCAGGCCCGAGATACGCGCCAGCAACGGCACGGAGGCGGTATTCACGTCCACACCCACGGCGTTGACGCAATCTTCCACCACCGCATCCAGGGTGCGGGCCAGTTCGGTCTGGCTGACATCATGCTGATACTGGCCGACACCGATGGCCTTGGGGTCGATCTTGACCAGTTCCGCCAGCGGGTCTTGCAGCCGCCGCGCGATGGACACCGCGCCGCGCAGGCTGACATCCAGTTGCGGGAACTCCCTGGAGGCAAACTCGGAGGCCGAATACACCGACGCACCGGCCTCGGACACCACCAGCTTCTGCAAGCCCAGCTCGGGATGACGCTTGACAAGATCGGCGGCAAGCTTGTCGGTCTCGCGCGAGGCCGTGCCGTTGCCGATGCTGATGAGTTCCACCTTGTGTTTGCGCGCCAGTTCCGCCAGCACATGGATCGAGGCGTCCCACTGATTGCGCGGGGCGTGGGGGTAGATGGTGGCGGTGTCCAGCAGCTTGCCGGTGGCGTCCACGACTGCCACTTTCACACCGGTGCGCAGACCGGGATCGAGACCGATCACGGCGCGCGGCCCGGCCGGGGCAGCCAGCAGCAGGTCGTGCATGTTGCGGGCGAACACCTTGATCGCCTCGCCCTCGGCGCTTTCCCTGACCTGCGTCATCAGATCGAGGTCCAGATGCAGGAAGATTTTCACCCGCCACGCCCAGCGCACCGTCTCGCGCAGCCAGGCGTCCGCCGGGCGGCCCTGATCGGAGACGTTGAAACGCTGCGCGATCATGGACTCGCATGTGTTGGGTTGGGCGCTCCTGCCAGCACTTTCCTCTTCGTCCGGCAGCACCATATTAATCTGCAAAAAGCCTTCGTTACGCCCACGGAACAGCGCCAGCGCACGGTGCGAGGGAATTGCCTTGAGCGGCTCACTGTACTCGAAATAATCACGGAATTTCTCGCCTTCCTCGCCCTTGCCCTCGACCTTGCGGGAAACAAGTTTGGCGTTTTCCCACAGAAATTCGCGCAACCGGCCCAGCAGCTCTGCGTCTTCGGCGAACCGCTCCATCAGGATATGGCGCGCGCCCTCCAGCGCCGCCTTCACATCCGCCACGCCTTTGTCCACACTGACATACTCCGCGGCCACCGACTCCGGCGTGAGCATGGGATTGCCCAGCAACGCCAGCGCCAGCGGCTCCAGCCCCGCCTCGCGCGCGATCTGCGCCTTGGTGCGGCGCTTCTGCTTGTAGGGCAGATACAAATCTTCCAGGCGTGTCTTGGTTTCGGCTTCGAGGATATCCTTTTCCAGCTCCGGGGTGAGCTTGTCTTGCTCCCCGATACTCTTCAAAATCACTGCGCGGCGATCTTCCATTTCGCGCAGATAACGCAGCCGCTCCTCCAGAAAACGCAACTGGGTATCGTCCAGGCCGCCGGTGGCCTCCTTGCGATAGCGAGCGATGAATGGCACCGTTGAGCCCTCGTCGAGCAGTTGCACGACGGCCTCAATCTGCCTTTCCTGAACCGACAGCTCGCTTGCAATGCGTTGGGTGATGCGGATGATCATGGATTGTGAACCTTATTCATTTATTCGACGGCTATAGTATAGCGCCACACCCGTTCTTCCCCGGCGGTAACGCTCACCACTCCGGGCTTGTCACGGAATTCTCCATCAAATTCCTGCGGGCTGGCATGCCCTTGCCAGGGTTCTATGCAGACAAATCCGGCGCCGGGTTTGGTCCAGATTCCCAGATGGGGAAAATCGGCGAAATCCACGCGAACAGTGGGCGCGCCGGGCGCGCTGTAACGCAGGGAGCGGCTTTGCAGTTGGTCGAAAAAGATCACGTCATCGACAAAAAGTTCATCGCACAGCGATAGTTCCCGCCCCTGCACTGGAGTGGTGTACGATTCCGGCTTCACCAGCCCGCCTGCAAGACGGCGGATCGGCGCGGGCTCATTCTCATCGAAAATAATTTTGTGTTGCAGCCGCTCCGCGTCCGCACTGAGCGGCCAGACGAAGGCCGGATGCGTGCCGACACTCGCCAGCAGATCAACCGAAGCCGGGTTGCGCAGGGCATAAATTATCTCCAGACAGTTGCCATGCAGCGTATGTGTGATGCGCAATTCGAAAGAGAATGGATAACGGCGGCGTGTCTCGGCATCATCCTTGAGCAGCATGGTGCAACTGGCAGCGGAGGCAGTCTCGCACTCAAATGGCAAATCGCGCGCGAAGCCGTGCTGGGTCATGGGATAGCTTTTGCCTTCATGCACCAAGGTATCGTTTTTAAGGCGGCCAACAATGGGAAACAAGTGCGGCGCATGGCGCGCCCACACGGCAGGATCGGCCTGCCAGAGCAACTCCTGCCCGTTCGCCGTCTTGAGCGACTGCAATTCTGCGCCTTGGGTGGAAACCGCCACGGACAGGGCATCGGATCGAAGTGTGTAAATTGGCATGTGTATTTTCCTTTTATATTGATGTTATGCGCAGTCCACGAAAAACACGAAAGGCACGAAAAATTTTAAAGGTACAAACCATTTTCGTGCCTTTCGTGTTTTTAGTGGACTACACCTTCCCCAAAGCTACCCCTTGGCCTTGAGCGGAATGGCATTAATATTGTTCTGCCGGAGCTGGGCGCGCACCTTGTTGAGCTGATCCATGTCGCTATACGGGCCCATGCGCACGCGGTGCCAGGTGTCATTTTCAACCGAGACAGACTGGATTTTGGCCTCAATGCCAAGTAGGGCCAGGTTCGCCTTGAGTGCGTCGGCGTCCACCAGATTTTTGAATGATCCAGCCTGCAGGAAGTAGGACTCTGCTTTGCCTGCCTGCGCATCGTTTGCCGCGCGTTTTTTAAGCTCTTTGTCGGGGATGATCACCTCCATCTCCGGCAGGATGGTGTAAAAGTCAAAGCGCGGCTTTGACGCTGTTGGCGCGGTTGATGCGCTGGGGGTATTTTTCTCTTTCGTGCTGGTTTTCTGCTCCGGTTTCGCCGCCGGCGCCGGCTCGACGCTGACGGCAGGCTCGGGGACATGATCCAGTGAAGGACGCTTGTCCAACCAGATCAGAAATGCAACGAACAGCCCGATGACCAGACCGGCGGCGAGCCACATCCATCCGGGCACCGGCTTTTGTACTGACGCCCTTTTCCTGGCAGCCTTCAGGGTGCCCGAGGGTTTTTTGTAGTCGCGCGCCACGGCTACATGGCTTCGGGCGCGGATACACCGAGCAGGGTCAGGCCATTGCGCAACACATGACGGGTGGCGATGACCAGATTGAGGCGTGCGTCACGCAGCAAGCCGTCATCCACGATAAAAATGTGGGCGTTGTAGTAGGTGTGGAAATCGTTTGCCAGATCACGCAGGAAATGGGCCAGTTGATGCGGCTCGTGATTAAGCGCCGCCGTCTCGACGATCTCGGGATAGCGCGACAGACCCAGCATCAGCGCCTGCTCGTGCGTCTCGGTGAGCAGATGCAGATTGGCGCGTCCGCGCGCCTCATCCCAATGCAGGCCCTTTTCCTGCAACTGGCGCATCACGCTGCACACGCGCGCATGGGCGTACTGGATGTAGTAGACCGGGTTATCGCTGGATTGTGACTTGGCAAGATCAAGATCAAAATCCATGTGCTGCTCACACTTGCGCAGCACGTAGAAAAAGCGTGCCGCATCGTCGCCGACTTCGTGGCGCAGTTCACGCAGCGTGACAAACTCGCCGGAGCGGGTGGACATCTGCGCCTTTTCGCCACCGCGATACAGGGTGGCAAACTGCACCAGCAGCACATCCAGCCGCGAAGGATCATCACCCACTGCCGCGAGCGCCGCCTTGACGCGCGGCACATAGCCGTGATGGTCCGCGCCCCACACATCAATCACCCGCTCAAAGCCACGCTCCATCTTGTCCATGTGGTAGGCAATATCGGCGGCGAAATAGGTCTTCTGGCCATTTTCACGCACGATAACACGATCTTTTTCGTCGCCGTAATCCGTGGAGCGAAACCACAGCGCGCCATCCTTTTCATAGAGATGGCCGCTGGCCTGGAGACGGGCCACCGCGCGATCCACTGCACCGCTTTCGAACAGCGAGCGCTCCGAGAACCATTCTTCATAGATCACGCCAAACTCGCGCAGATCCTCGCGGATATCCTCCAGGATATCGTTTAGCCCCAGATCAAATACCTGGCGGTAGGCAACCGCGCCCAGCAATTGCTTGGCACGGGCGATGAGGGCGTCGATGTGCGCCTCCTTGTCACCGCCTGCCGGCTCGTCCGGCGGCAGGTCTTGCATGACCAGCGCAATGGGATGATGCAAGGCCTTGCCGTGCTGGCTGCGCAGATCGGCAGCAATATCACGCACATATTCACCCTTGTAACCATTGGATGGAAAGGCAAAAGCTTCGCCGCACAGCTCCATATAACGTAGCCAGACGCTGGTGGCGAGGATGTCCATCTGGCGCCCGGCGTCGTTGACGTAGTATTCGCGGTGCGCCTTGTAACCCACCGCCTCCAGCAGATCGGCCACTGCCGCGCCATAGGCGGCGCCGCGTCCGTGCCCCACGTGTAGTGGCCCGGTAGGATTGGCCGACACGAATTCCACCTGCACCCGCCGCCCCTCGCCAAGGGCGCTGCGGCCATAGTGCGGGCCTTCCGCCATGATCTCGGTGATGACGCCCTGAAAGGCGGCAGGGGTCATGTAGAAATTGATAAAACCCGGCCCCGCGACTTCAACCTTGGCGATTTTATCCGAAGCGGGCAGCGCGGCAACGATATGCTCGGCCAGTTCCCTGGGTTTGCGGCGCGCGACCTTGGACAGGGTCAATGCGACATTGCTGGCGAATTCGCCATGGCTCCGGTCACGGGTGCGCTCAACGGGGATATGCGACGGCAGCTCGATATCGGCAGCCAGTCCGCCTCCCTGTTGCAAGCCAGCGAGGGCGCTCGAAAGCAGGTGTTCCAGATGGTGTTTCAAGGGAGCATCCTGAGTGTAGTTAGGAAAGGAAAACGTGAATGTGCCGATTTTACCCTGCCAGGGAGGAAACGAGAAGCCGTGCGGCTTCATCGGCGGGCAATGGCCGGCTGAAATAATAGCCTTGCATCGCGTCACAGTGATGCTCAACCAGAAATGCCCTTTGCTCCGCGGTTTCCACGCCTTCGGCAACCACCCGGATGCCCAGATTGTGCGCCATGGAGATGATCGCCATGGCAATTGCCGCGTCATCATGATCGGCGGGGATGTCGCTTACGAACGAACGGTCAATCTTCAGGGTATTGATCGGCAGACGCTTCAGATAGCCCAGGCTGGAATAACCGGTGCCAAAGTCGTCGATACTGATATCTATTCCCATGGCATCCATAGCGTTCAGGGTGGTAATGGCGGTCTCGGCATTCTGCATGAGCATGGTCTCTGTCAGCTCCAGCTCCAGATAACGCGGCTCCAGTCCTGTTTCCTGCAATATCTGCGCAACGGTGTAAATAAAATTGGATTGCCGAAGCTGGCGCGCCGAGAGATTAACTGCCATGCGCACCGGCGGCAGGCCCTGATCCTGCCACTCCTTGTTCTGCAGGCAGGCGGTGCGCAACACCCATTCGCCTATCGGGCTAATCATGCCGGTATCTTCGGCGATGGGAATAAACTGCAGCGGCGAAATCATGCCCAGCTCAGGGTGCCGCCAGCGTATCAGCGCCTCCATGCCAATAACATTGCCGCTTTCAAGATCCACCTGTGGCTGGTAATGCAACAGAAATTCGTTCCGCTCCAGTGCGTGGCGCAGGGCATTCTCCAGCGCCAGCCGCTCGAAGGCCTTGGCATTCATCGCGGCGGCGTAAAATTGATAGGCGCTGCGTCCCTGTTCCTTGGCGTGGTACATGGCGGTGTCCACGTTTTTGAGCAGCGTCTCCGGTGTAGCGCCATCGAGCGGGAAAAGCGCGATGCCGATACTGGCGCTCATGAACAATTCGTACTCGCCAACACGGAAGGAATAGGCAAAACTATCCAGAATCTTTTGCGCCACGCGCGCCGCGTCCTCCGCATGCGCGAGATCCGGCACGATCACCGCAAACTCGTCGCCCGCCAGGCGCGAGACCGTATCCACCTCGCGCATGCAGATTCTCAGCCTTTCCGCGACCAGCTGGATCAATCCGTCGCCGACGCCGTGGCCCAGCGTATCATTGATGGTCTTGAAGCGATCAATATCCAGCAACAACACTGCGAGCACTCTGCCGCGCCGTTCGGCCTCAACAATGGCATGCTCCAGGCGCTGCTTGAACATCACACGGTTGGGCAGGCCGGTCAGATCGTCGTGATGGGCAAGGTGATGAATGCGTGCCTCGGCGTGCCTGCGCTCGGTGATGTCTTGTATCGCGCCCTCATGGTACAGCACACGGCCGGTGACATCATTAACCACGCGGCTGCTAACCTCGACCCAGATGATATCGCCATCGTGGCGGCGCAACTGCGCCACAAAACCGTTCGTCTTGCCCCCTTGCCGCAGCATTTTATCCTGCAGCCGTTGCAAACCCTCGGGGTGCACGCACAAGTTGAGCACATTATGTACACGCAAGGCATCCAGATCCTGATAACCGAGCATCTGCAACAGCGCCTGATTGGCATCCAGTATTTGCCCCTCCGGGGTTGTTTGATACAAACCCACAGGCACACCATCAAACAGGCCACGATAACGAAGCTCGGCCTCCAGCAAAGCTCGCTGCTGCAGCGCCTTATTTAGGGCGACATTGATCGCAACAACCAGTCGGTCAATATGGTCGGGGGACTTGATGATGTAATCATCGAGATCCGCCTTCATCGCCGCTACGGCGACCTCCTCACTGCCCGTGGCGGTAAACATGATAACAGGGCAATGCGGCCAGCGTTTTTTGACGGCGCGTAATACGGCCAGGCCATCCGTCCAGCGGATCTGGTAATCCGTGATGACCAGATCGAAGCCGCCTTCCGCCAGCGCCTGATCCAACCCTGGCGCACCGGTGATTTCACGGACGTGAAAATCGGGATATTCATGGCCCAGGACGCGCCTTACCAGGGCACGGTCGTCAGGGTTGTCGTCAACAAGCAAAACATGCAAGGGGCCGATCGTCATAATACCCATTTTCCCGGCATGAACCTTGCGAGGGCAAGCCCAATGTTCAGCATCCGCTTCTACCTCTGACGGCTACGTTATAAAACAACATCTGATTACGATGACGAGGAAGCCCCCCGCAACTCTACCCAAAACCGGCTACCCTTATCAAGCACTGATTCCACGCCGGCGCACCCTCCCATGCGCTCTATCCCTTTATGCACAATCGCAAGGCCAATGCCGGTGCCTGGATAATGCTCAATCCCATGCAGTCGTTCAAAAACACGGAAGATACGCGCCTGACTTTCCGGGGCGATGCCAATGCCATTGTCTTCCACCCATACGCGCACCCACTCCCCGCGCTCCTCGGCCCATACTTTCACTTGTGGTTCAATTCCGGCGGGCACGAATTTGATGGCATTGCCAAGCAGATTCGTCATCACTTGCTGTAGTGTGGCATAGTGCCCGATCACGGGAGGCAAAGACGTCACAACGATCACCCGTGCCTGCCGTTCACGGATCTCGGCCTCCAGGTGCGCCAACACACCAGCCATCACCCCCTCCAAATCGACGGCTGTGAGGGGAAACGCAGCGCGGCTGACATGGCTATAAGCGAGAAGATCCTTGATCAGCTCATCCATGCGTCGCGCAGCGGCAGTGACACGCCGGGCATAATCCTGACCCACGGCATCAAGCTGGCTCCCGTAATCCTCCAGCAGTGCCTGCGAAAAACCCTGCATGGCGCGTAGCGGGGCGCGCAAGTCGTGTGCCACGGAATAGGAGAAGGCTTCAAGTTCGCTATTGGCGTTGCTTAATTCCGCCGTGCGTTCGGCTACTTTCTTTTCCAGATCGTCCTTCGCCTTGCGCAGCGCCTCCTCGGCCCGCTTGCGCTCGGTAATATCATACGCCGTACCCAGCCCTGCGAGCGCCCCCTCAAATTCGATGGTGCCCGCCGTGATGTCCAGCCAGCGCTCTTCGGAATTCTTTGTGAGTATTTTGAATTCGTAACGGGCGGGGGCAACTTCAGCTTCGCGGCGCGCCATAGCCTGCTGTTTTGCAAGCTCCCTGAAATCAGGATGCACTACATCCAGGAAATCCATCGCCAGCAATTCCGTCCGCGTGTACCCACTGATTGTTTCCGCCTGACGGTTCACATAGAGTAGCGTCCCTCCACGGTAAATGAAGATCGCCGCCGCCATGCTCTCGGCCAGCGTGCGAAACTTGATTTCGCTCTCGCGCAGGCGTTGCTCGGCCTGTTTACGCTGGGTAATATCTTGCAGAATAACAGTGAAAATAGTCTGTCCGTTTTGAACCAGTTTGGAGATGTTCGCCTCGGCAGGAAATTCGCTGCCGTCCCTGCGGCGCCCAAACACCTCGCACTGCCCCGCCATGCAACGGGCAATATCGGAAGTAGCGGCAAAATCACTGATATGCTGGCGGTGAACATCGACAACGCGCGGTGGCAACAGCAGGTCCAGCGGCTGCCCCAGCACATCCGTGGCACGGTAGCCAAAGATATGTTCCGCACCCTGATTAAACATGACAATGCGCCGTTCTTTGTCTAGCGTAATAATCGCGTCAGCGGCGATATTAACTACATCCACAAGATGCGCCTCGCTGACACGGCGCGCGGCATCCGCCGTCATGATCTGGCGTTGTTCATGGCGTATCAGGAAATACAGCGCCAGCGCGGTGACGAGAATGAACCCCCAACCCTTGAGGGTCTGCAATTGCGTCAGATGCTGGGCATCGACGGCATAACTGCCCAGCAGCATGTCGGAAAGAAAGATCCACAGCCCCGCAATGGCGGCATAAACCACACTGATGCGCAACGCCATGCGTGATGCGCCACTGCTCACGCGCCTAGCCCCTCCAAACTCATCAAACCACCATATTTCAGATCGTTGGCAGACATGACACCCTCCCTGGATTTATGGCCTACTGATGAAGCACTTCAAAGGTGCTTCACACTATCCCTAGCGCAGGGCAATTGCAATCAAACGAAATATCCACCCAACCGAAAAAATCAAATATGGTACAGGTCTTTGCGACATTGAACCGTCACCCGGCGCACCACAGAAGGTTCACTCCCCCATCGCCGCCAACAGATCCGCCTGGTATTCGCTGCTCAAGGGGTTGAGCACCGGATCGAGGTCGCCCTCCACGATGTCGGCGAGCTTGTACAGGGTGAGGTTGATGCGGTGATCGGTGAGACGGCCCTGGGGGAAGTTGTAGGTACGGATGCGTTCCGAACGGTCGCCGGAGCCAACCAGCAGGCGGCGGGTTTGGGCCTGTTCGGCAAGTTGTTTTTCACGTTGCGTACTCAATAGCTTGGCTTGCAGCAGCGACATGGCGCGCGCGCGATTTTTGTGCTGGGAGCGCTCGTCCTGGCATTCGATGACGATGCCGCTGGGCAGATGCGTGATGCGTATCGCGGAGTCAGTTTTGTTGACGTGCGGGCCGCCCGCACCGGAGGCGCGAAAGGTATCGACTTTGAGATCAGCAGGGTTGATTGCCACCTCGTCGATCTCGGCGACCTCGGGCATTACCGCCACGGTGCAGGCGGAGGTGTGGATACGTCCCTGCGATTCGGTCTCAGGGACACGCTGCACGCGGTGCGCGCCAGACTCAAATTTGAGGCGCGAATAGGCGCCGTGACCGATGATGCGCGCGATGACTTCCTTGTATCCGCCGTGCTCACCAGGGCTTTCGCTGAGGATTTCCACCTGCCAGCGCTGTTTTTCGGCGTAGCGCGCATACATGCGGAACAGATCGCCGGCGAAGATAGAGGCCTCATCGCCGCCAGTCCCGGCACGAATTTCAAGAAAGATGTTGCTGGTGTCATGGGGATCCTTGGGCAGCAGGAGTCTTTGCAGCTCCAGCTCCAGCGCCTCCTGCCGGATGCGCGCATCCTTGACCTCATCCTCGGCCATCTGCCGCACATCGGGGTCCTTGTCGCGCAGCATTTCCTGGGCGGTGGCAATGTCATCGAGCGCAGCGTTGTAGCGGTCAAAACACGCCACAACTGGGTTGATTTCAGCATATTCCATGGAGAGCGCGCGAAAACGATCCTGGTTCTTGATAGTGCCTGAATCGGCGAGCAGGGCGCTGAGCTCCTGCAAGCGTTCGGAAAGACCTTCGAGCTTGCTGCGTATGGAAGGTTTCACGGGGTTCAGATATCCAGGTTTTTTAGATCAAACAATTCGCGCGCCGCATCAAGCAAACCGGTACGGCCTTCGAAACCGGCCTGCTTCATTTGCGTGCTGGGGGTGTGGACGAGCTTGTTGGTAAGGCCGCGCGCCAGCAGTTGCAGCGCCTCCTCGGGTGACCCGCCACGCGCCAGCAGGCGGCGCGCCTTTTCAATTTCGTCGTCACGGATACGTTCTGCCTGCTCCCGATAGGCGCGTATGGTGGAAACCGCTTCAAGGGATTTCAGCCAGCCCATGAAGTGCGTCACCTGAACATCAATAATCTCTTCGGCCTGCTTGGCGGCCTCCTGGCGCGATTTAAGGCCCTCCTGGATAATCTCTTGCAAATCATCGACCGTATACAAATAAACGTCGCGCAGATCGCCTGCCTCGGGTTCGATGTCGCGCGGCACGGCTATGTCGACCATCAGCATCGGGCGGTGCTTGCGCACCTTGATCGCCCGCTCCACGGCGCCCTTGCCCAGGATCGGCAAGGGGCTGGCCGTGGAGGAGATGACAATATCGGCCTCCGCCAAGTGCATGGGTATCTCCGCAAGCTCGATTGCATAACCATTGAATTCGCTGGCCAGTGCGTGCGCTTTTTCCAGGGTACGATTGGCGATAATAATGCGGCCGATGCCATTCTCGTGGAGATGACGCGCCGCCAGCTCGACAGTCTCGCCCGCCCCGATCAGCATCACGGTCTGATTGGAGAGTTCACCGAAAATCTGTTTCGCCAGGCTGACGGCGGCAAACGCCACCGATACCGGACTGGAGCCGATGGCGGTGTCGGTGCGCACTTGTTTTGCAACGGAGAAAGTGTGCTGGAACAGCCTGCCCAACGTGGTGCCAACAGTACCGGCCTGCATGGCGGCGGCATAGGCGGTTTTGATTTGACCAAGAATCTGCGGTTCGCCAAGGATCAGCGAATCCAGGCCGCTGGCAACACGCAGGATATGGCGTACTGCGTCCTGCTCCGGGTAAAGATACACGTAGGGAGCGACCTCATCCCTTTTGAGATGGTGATAATGCCCCAGCCAGTCAACGATTTCATTCTCGTTGGCCTGATTGGCGCAGCACAGCAGCTCGGTGCGGTTGCAGGTAGAGAGGATCGCCGCCTCGTTGGCACGGCTACCCGTCGTGAGGTCGCGCAACGCCTCGGGCAGACGCTCGGGCGCGAACGCCACTTTCTCCCGTATATTCACGGGCGCTGTCTTATGATTGATACCTACGGCCAAAAGGCGCATTGAACTTATCCGCCCCTATGAAAACAAACACCTTGCGGCTGGCAAATGCCCAGCCTGATTAAAGAGCCTGTAAAGAACCAAGTGTTGCATCCGAACGACGTTCACGGGATTACACCGCAGAACCCCATCCGTCTGAGATGGAGCAAATGTAACACTTAATTAATGAACAGGCCCTGAACGCATGCAAACGGCTAATATATCAGGCTATCCTTTGCATGGGAAAGGGGGTGCAGACTTGCGGGCCGTAATATGTGACACTTGTACCCATGATCGGTTGCGGAGTAGTTAAATGAAAATCCTGTCTTTATTTGTGGCTGTACTGGGAATATCCACCCTCGCGACAGGTTGCGCGACAGCCCGCTCGGGCAATGTGGCGCTGGGCGATACACCTGCGGCCAAAACCGCCAAACCCCAGCCAAAAACCCTGCCCGCGCCGCCGGAAGCGATCTACCAGGCGCTCGTAGCCGAAATGGCGGCGCAACGCGGCTACTATGATGTCGCTGCGGAATACTATCAACGCCTGGCGCGCACCACCCACGACCCAAAAATCGCCGAGCGCGCCACGCGCATCGCGGTTTTCACCCGCGACGACAAAAGGGCGCTGGAGTCCGCCAAAGTATGGTTGGAACAAGATCCCGGTAACCTGGAGGCACGACTGCTGGTCGCCGCAGTGCTAATCAAGCAGGGGAAGATAGACGCTGCCGTGGAGCACCTGGAGACGGTGCTGACCGAGCAGGCCACCACTGCGGACCATGGCTTCGGCACGATCGCCACGCTGCTTGCCAGCCTTCCGGACAGCAAGCCCGCGCTTGCAACCATGGAAAAATTGGTCAATAAGCACAAGGATGACCCCTTTGCCCAGCTTCACTACAGCCAGCTCGCGTTGCGGGCTGAAGCACTGGACAAGTCACGCGGCGCCGTGGAAGCAGCCCTGCGCCTCAAGCCGGAGTGGCCCAATGCCTTAATTCTGAAGGCGCGCATCCTGCAATTGAGCGGCGATACCGCCGGGTCTCTAAATATCCTGGATGCCCTCATCAAGCAGCAACCCAATGACATACCCCTGCGCCTGGTCTATGCCCGCACCCTGATAAGCGCCAACCGCCACGCGGATGCGCTCACCCAGTTTGAGACGCTGCAAAAACAGGCGCCGGACAATGCCGACGTGCTGCTGGGCGCAGCCCTGCTCTCGATCGATCTCAAAAACTTTGACAAGGCAGAAGGCTACCTGACCCAACTGAACAAACAGCCGAAACGCAGTGGCGAGGCCAGCTTTTATCTTGGCGTGGTCGCGGAAGAGAAAAAAAATTATGACGCCGCAAAGCAATGGTACGCCGCTGTGCCTCCGGGGGAAAATTACCTGTCCGCACAGATCCGCATCGCCGACCTGATGGCGCGCCAGGGGGACGTTGAAGGCGCGCGCGGCCATTTGCGCAGCTTGGGCTTTGCCGATCCCAGCCAAAAGCTGCGTATTTACCTGGCAGAGGGCAACATCCTGTACCAGGCAGGGCAATATTCCCCAGCCATGGAACTCTATGACGCAGCATTGACAGAAATACCGGACAATCCCGAACTGCTCTATGGCCGCGCGCTGACGGCGGAAAAACTCGACAGACTGGATATTCTGGAGCGCGACCTGACCAGCATCATCAAGCGCGAACCGGACAACGCGCAGGTGCTCAATACCCTGGGCTACACGCTGGCCGACCGCACCGCCCGTTACCAGGAGGCGCTGGGCTACATCAAACGCGCCCTGGAGCTACGTCCCCAGGACTTCGCCATCATGGACAGCATGGGCTGGGTGCAGCATAAGCTGGGCAATAACGAAGAGGCCATCAAATGGCTACGCAAATCCTTCGAGCAGGGCCAAGACCCGGAGGTTGCCGCACATCTGGGCGAGGTATTGTGGGT
>JACPOZ010000064.1 GCA_016191235.1 Gammaproteobacteria bacterium | reverse complement strand
TTGCTCAGCTCTAATGCCATGTACAAAACCCGGTCGGGTGCGTTATGGTTGCTTTGAAGGATCGCAGTCATGGTTTGTCTCCTTTTTCGTGGTTGGAAAAGCTCACGATAACGGATTGCGGTCCTTCATAGTTTCTACGATTCCACTATAAGAAATGGAATAACGTAAAAAACTTGACAACCCAATAAAATGGGAATAATTTCCTAATCATGCCAAACAGAAAATTCACCAAAGCTCTTTCTTCCGCCGTCGCCAGGCTGGTGCGCCCTTTGGTGCGCATTCTGCTGCGCAATGGTGTGCCCTATGGCGTGTTTGAGGATATTGCGCGCTGGGTGTATGCGGATGTCGCGTTGCGCGAGTTTGGTATAGCAGGCCGCAAGCAGTCCGTGTCGCGGGCGGCGGTGATTACAGGCTTGTCGCGTAAGGAAATTACGCGGTTGCAGGAGCTGGGCGCTCCGTATGATGATGCCGCCGAGGAGCGCTATAACCGCGCCGCACGGGTGATTAGTGGCTGGGTGCGGGATGTGCGTTTTGCCGACCGGCAAGGCAATCCCGCCGATCTTCCCTTGAGTGGCGAGGGGGCGACGTTTGAAGGGCTGGTCAAGGAATTCAGCCGCGATGTCCCCGCACGCGCCATGCTCGATGAGCTGGTTCGCGTCGGCACGGTTGAACGTCTCGATGATGACCGCATCCGGCTGCGCAGCCGTGCTTATCTGCCTCAAACCGATGACATTGCCAGGCTCGAAATACTGGGCACCGATGTGCGGTTGCTCATAGCCACCATTGATCACAATCTCCGCCACACCGCCGATGAGCGTTTATTTCAGCGGAAGGTGGCTTACGACAACCTGCCGGAAGATATTCTGCCGCAGTTTCGCGCGCTGAGCGCTGCGCGCGCGCAGGCATTGCTGGAAGAGATGGATCGTTATCTCGCCGGGCATGACCGTGATGCCAACCCCTCCGCCAGCGGGACGGGGCGCAAAAATGCGGGTGTGGGCATTTATTATTTTGAAGAAGATTATGATGCGTCGTCAGAAGAGGATCTGAAATGAAAGCCAGATTGTTTGCCAGGGGTTTGCTGGTGTCTTTCGTCCTATCGGGGCTGGTCTCCTGTGGCGGCGGCGCAGGAGGAGGACTCGCGGGCGGCGGAATCGGCGGCACGGGTGTGAGCCAGGGGCCGGTGACCGGGTTTGGCAGTGTGTTTGTAAACGGTATCGAGTTTGCCACCGAAAGGGCGGAGATTGAGGTGGAGGGTCAGACCAGCGGCATCACGCAAGCCGACCTGGGGGTTGGCATGGTGGTGCGCGTGGAGTGGGAAAAGGATGCCAGCGGTAAATACACCGCGAAGCGCATCAAATATGCCGATGATGTGCAGGGGCCGGTGGAGGGCATTACCATTATTCCAGCGGTGCCAAGTGGCACCTTCACCGTGCTGGGGCAGACTATCAAAGTGGATGCCCTGACGGTGTTTTCGGGAACAACGGAGTTTGCTGGCTTGGCTGGAGGCCAGATCGTCGAAGTGAGCGGGCTGCGCGAGGCCAACGGGGAGATCCGCGCCACGCGTGTCGAGGTTAAGACGGGGACTACCGAAGTCGAGTTGAAGGGCGTTGTCAGCAGCCTCAACAACCCACCTGGGACTTTCACCATCGGTGCGACTACTGTGAATTACAGCGGCCTTCCCGGCGGCGTGCTGCCCAGCGTTGTGATTAGCGGCGTGTGCGTGGAAGTCAAAGGCACGGCAAACGGCAGTGGGATCACGGCAACCAGTATCGAGATCGATGACAGTTGTTCGCTGGGCGGCATCAAGAATGGCGAAGAGGTCGAAATCGAAGGTTTTGTTACGGGTCTGCCCGGTGATACTTTCAGCGTCAATGGCGTGGCGGTGAGCGTCGCCAGTCTGCCCGATTCCGGCTACGAGAATGGTATCAAGACCAACCTGGCTAATAACGTCAGGGTCGAGGTGGAAGGTAAGATCACTAATGGCGTGCTGCTCGCGCAGAAGGTGAAATTCAAACTGGGCGGCGACGATGGTGCAAGTGGTGGTGGCAGCGGTGGTGGTGGCAGCGGTGGCAGCGGGATTGTTTTTGGTGAGGCTAAGGGGCAGGTCACCTCGGTCGTGCCTCCCAATACCCTCTCCGTATTGGATGGTACGCAGCCAGTGACAGTCACCGTTAACAACGACACCCTGTTCGAAGACGGCATCCAGCGCAACCTGGGAAATGTCAACACATCGTCTTCTCTGAAGATCAACTTCTACACAAAAGACGGTACGAACATCGCCACCAAGGTCGAACTTGAGAACGGCGGCTGATCGTGCCAGCCTGGTAGTGGAACGCTAAAAAAGGGGCCTTCGGGTCCCTTTTTTTATTGCCGAGAAAATATATGAGAAAATTTTCCTAAATATTTAAGAAAGGTATTGACACCATATATAATTGGGAATAATTTCCCAATCAAGAGGGGCGGATTAAGCCGCAATAATCACAGCGGCAGAATTCCCCTCCTTCTGTAATGGGGTGGTCACAAAACCTAACTATCGTTGTGTGGCGGCTTCGGGATTGAAGTTGTTGAAGAACCTGGAAAAATTATTTTCCGTACCATAAACGATTGCTTGCAAGGAGCTTACTATGAACATGTTATCTATCAGCCACGAGCGTATTCTTCGCGCCAAGATTTCTTACACGCCGCGCCATGTCAGCCTTGAGGCAGTGGCAACGCTGCTGGCGGGGGAGGATGTCGTGCCCAATGTCGGCGATCTGGTGCTGGCGCGGGTGGAGAAGATTGGCCAGCATGCGGGCCTGGAGTTGACCAACGGCCGCCGTGCGAGTCTGTTCACCGGGGATGAGATTGTGGTGTGTTATGGCAACCGCTATGCCCCCGACCAGTTCGAGGCGGAGGTGCCGCACGATCTGGCACCGTGCCATCTGGTGGCGGCAGGCGGCATCGCTGCGCGGGCGTTGTCCTGGCATGCCAATATGAAGTCGCCTACCGTTATTGTCCCCGTTGGTTTGCTGGCCGATGTCAATGGTCAGCGCATCAATCTGTCTGGTGCCGCCGTGGCAAAGCCGGGCCACCCGCGTCCCTTGCCCTATACGGTGGCCGTGGTCGGCACCGCGATGAATGCCGGCAAGACCACCACAGCGGCCAATCTGATCCGTGGCCTGACGAACGCCGGTCTCAAGGTGGGCGCAGCCAAGGTGACAGGCACAGGGTCGGGCAAGGACGTCTGGTTCATGGGCGATGCCGGGGCCAGGCTCGCGCTCGATTTCACCGATGCCGGTTTTCCTTCTACGTTCCGTACCACAGCGGCGGAGGTGGAGGGCATTCTTGCCACGCTGACCGGCCATCTGGCAAAGGCCGGGATGGATGTGATCGTGCTGGAGGTGGCGGACGGGCTGTACCAGGCCGAGACGGCGGCGCTGCTGGATTCGCCGGTGTTTGCCAGAACGGTGAATGAGGTGATTTTCGCTGCGGGCGATGCGATGGGCGCAGCGGCCGGGGTGGAGTGGCTGCGCCGCAAGGGCCTGCCTGTGCTTGCCGTGAGCGGTCTGTTGACGGCGTCGCCGCTGGCGATTACCGAGGCCGCGAACGCGACAGGTCTGCCGGTCTTTGACAAAAAAATGCTGCGCGATGCTGCTATCGCAACCGAACTTGGGATGTACTCCAGAATCGCGCTGTCTGCCTGATGAACATCCCTCGCATATTTCAAGGAGGGCGCCGGACACTGTTTGCCCGCCTGGTCGCCAATGGTCTGACCCAGGCGGGGGCGGCGGTGGGCACCGCCTGGCTGGTGAAGCAAGTGTTCGATCACATGTTGGCGCCGCAGAGTCGTGTAATTAACTTTGGGCTGATGTGGGCGGGATTGGGGCTGGTGGCAGCGGCGGGCGTTATCGCCTGGTTGCGCATGATGGAGCGGGTTGATGCCGAACGCATGGGGCAGGGCTACGCCTCGGACGTGCGCATGGTGCTGTACGACCGCCTCAACTCGCTGGCGCCCCGTGCGCTGCAAAAGCGTAGCCAGGGTGGCGTGGCGTTGCGCTTCGTGGGGGACATGACGGCATTGCGCCGCTGGGTCAGCCTGGGGCTGGCGCGCCTGGCGGTAGCCGCCGTGATGACGGTGGCAGCCTTGTCGGCCCTCGCGGTGATCAACTGGCCGCTGGCATTGATCGTCACTGTCGTGCTGTGCACCGGTGCCGCCGTTGCCTTCAGTCTGGGGGAGCGGCTGCGCACGGCGGCCCGCGAATCGCGGCGGCGTCTTTCCCATCTTGCCGCGAACGTCAATGAGAAAGTGGCGAGCATCGCCGTGGTGCAGATGTTCGGTCAATCCGAACGCGAACGCGAGCGCATTTCGCGCCAGGGGCAGCGGCTGCATGATGCGATGATCGAGCGGGCGCGGGTGGCGGGTCAGATTCTGGGCGTGACCGAGGCTACGGCGGCACTCGCCTCGGCGGCGGCGCTATTGATGGGCGTGTTCGAGGTGGCCGCCGGGCAGGCCAGCTTGGGGACGGTGGTGGCGGCCATGGCCCTCATTGGCATACTGATGCCGCCGTTGCGCGATTTGGGCCGCGTCCAGGAATATTGGCACGGCGCGCGCGTCTCTCAGGAAAAACTACAGGAATTTCTCGACGCTCCGTCATTGGTAACGGATGCCCCTGATGCGCCGGATCTTGGTTTGGGCGCGGGCCGTTTGGAGTTTAATGGCGTGAGCGTGGCAGGCGGGGTGGATCAGGTCATGGCGGCTGTGGAACCGGGCACGGTGGTGGCGCTGGTCGGCCCCAATGGCGCAGGCAAGTCGACGCTGCTGTCACTGGCGGCGCGCCTGATCGACCCCGACCAGGGCGTGGTGCGTCTGGATGGCCAGGACCTGGCCAAGCACAGTCTGGCCTCGGTACGCCGTGCGATAGGCATGGCGGGGCCTGATCTGCCGCTGCTGCGCGGCACGGTGGAGAAGAATCTACGTTATCGCTGGCCGGATGCCCCGGCGCAGGAAATTGCCCGGGTGCGGGCATTGTGTGGCGTCGATGAAGTGCTGGCGGAATTGCCGGAAGGCGAGAAAACCCGCGTGGCGGAAGGTGGCGTGGGCCTGTCGGCGGGGCAGCGGCAACGCATTGCCCTGGCGCGCGCATTGCTGGGTAATCCCCCGTTGCTGCTGCTCGATGAAATTGACGCCAACCTCGATCCCAAGGCCATTGCGGTGGTGGATCGCGTGTTGGCCGGGTATCGAGGCACCATCCTTCTGGTCACCCATCGCCTGGATCATCTGTCGAGCGCGGATGTCATCTGGTACATGGAGTCCGGGCGGGTGGTGGAGTCGGGTTCACCGGCAAAGCTATTGTCTGGGAATGGCCCGACTGCGCGAATGTTTCGCACGGGCATGGAGGCGGCAAGTTGAAACAGATTTTTTTAGGAGTGGTGTTCATGTTTGCGTATGCTGCATCGGTCATGGCCATGGAAACAGATAACAGCAGGGACGGGTTAGATGCCCGCCCCGCTGCCGGGGTGGTATCGAAACGGACTCTTGGCGATGCCACCCGCCAGCCCTATTTTCTCTATGTGCCGCAGCGCGGCGGCGCCAATGCGCCGGTCTTCGTTACGGTGCACGGTATCTCGCGCAATGCGCAAGAGCATGCCGAGCGCTTCACGTCCTTCGCCGAACGCTACGGTGTGGTCTTGATCGCACCTTACTTTTCGAAGGACAGTTTCCCCGATTATCAGCGCCTGGGGCGAAAGGGGAAAGGCGCGCGCGCGGATTTGGCGTTGGACAGGATCGTCGATGAAGTTGGCCGTTTGACGGGCGCCCAGACCGGCAAATTATTCCTGTTTGGCTACTCCGGCGGGGCGCAATTTGTGCACCGTTATACCTTGGCGCACCCAGAGCGGGTTGCGAAGGTCGTGCTGGGCGCGCCCGGCTGGTATACTTTTCCTGACCCCGCCGTAAAATACCCCAAGGGCATAGCACAGGCGAAGAGCCTGCCGGGCGTCACCTTTGACCCGTCCGGTTTCCTGGCTATCCCCACCTGCGTACTCGTCGGCGAGCGGGACGTGCGGCAGGATGTTGCGCTGAATAAATCCCCGAAAATTGAGCAGCAGCAGGGAGCAACCCGCCTTGAGCGCGGCGAGCACTGGATTGCCGCCATGACGCGTGCCGCAGAGGCGCAGGGCCTCAAGACGTCCTACACCTTCCACACACTGCCGCGTTCCCGCCACTCTTTCACCCAGAGCATGGTACGTGGCGGAATGGGCGAAATGGTTTTTGATTGTCTGTTCGGTCATCAAAAATGAAATGTTTTTCCGTTGCTCTGATGGTGGCCGCACTGGCCGCCAGCCCGGTTTTTGCCGAATCGGCCAATAAAGTCCAAAAAGACCCGCAATCCACGTTCAAGCTCGGCGGGCTACTGATGTACGATGCCGCCTGGTATCAGGGCCATGACGCGTTGCAGGGGAAGACGACAGGCTATACCGATGAAACAGGATTCCGCCGCGCGCGCCTTTCCGCGCAAGGGAGCATGTATGGGGACTGGGATTACAATGTGACGCTGGATTTCACTAATGCCCTTAATAACGTCAGCAATGCTGATCCTGTCGAGATTTGGCAGGCGTCTGTTTCCTATTCGGGCTTTAGGGCGATGAAGATCAAAGCAGGGCAGTTCTACGAACCCTTCAGTCTGGAAGCCGCTACCAGCTCCAGAGCGACCACCTTCATGGAGCGCGGCTTGCCATACACATTTTCCCCTGTCAGAAGCGTAGGCATCGGTATTTCCGCTACTCCCGCAAAAGGACTATACCTGGAAGCGGGGGGCTTCACGGAAGACCTGAACTCCGCTGGCAACCTCAAAAGGGCATTCACCGGACGCGTTGCCTATGCCCTCATCGATACAAAAGGCAGGCTGCTGCATTTTGGCGCGGGAGCCAGCTATCGCGTGCCGGGAGACAACACGCTACGCTACCGTGCCCGCCCCGAGTCCGATCTGGCGCCAGCCTGGTTTAGCACGGGGACGATAAGAAATGTAGACAACATCGTGCTAACCGGTCTGGAAGCCGCTGCCGTCAGAGGGGCCGTTTCCTTGCAGGCGGAATACGTGCGCTCCGATGTCAGTCGTAGTGATGGCAGGCAGGGGCGGAGTATCGACGGCTATTATGTCTATGCCAGCTGGTTCCTGACCGGGGAATCTCGTCCTTACCGGGAGGGCAGGTTCGGCGCGATCAAACCTGAAAACCCTTGGGGCGCCTGGGAGGTGGCGGTGCGCAACAGCGCAATCAGCGACGATAGCGGTGAAAAACTGCATGACATCACCCTGGGACTCAACTGGTACATAAACCGCCATGCCCGGCTGATGGCGAATTATGTCTATGCCGACTACGAAAAAGGCATCGCGCAAGGCAATGCCGATGTCTTCCAGGTACGTGGTCAAGTGGATTTCTGAGCGTCTGGCTTTGTCTAGCCTCCGAACTTTACCCAAAAGCTCGATGCTATCCTGGTAGACAGCGGTATCTTGCCTGATCCCAAGCGCAAGGTGGCCAAGGAAAAGGTGGCGGTGGACCGTTGGGTAATTACAAAGGTTTTTAAATGGATGGCGGACCACCGCAACGCGCTTGAGGATATCGCCGCTTTTACCATCAATCTTTCAGGGCAAAGTGTCACCGACGATAGCTTTATAGGTTTCGTCCTTGAACAGATGAATAACACGCAAATTCCACAGAAAAAAGTAGTGGGGTATCCACGTAAATGCGGTAAATATATCGTGTATTCAACTTAAAAATAGCGGAAAACTGTCCTCGCTCTCCCACTTTCTCGCTACGATCCCCTAAGTCAGACAGGCTGCTGGGTCAAGGCACTACTGAATCGCTGTAATATTCCGAATCCGATTATTCAAAAAACGCCTTCGATCGCGCAGTTTATATCCCGTCATTCCCAAAATTCCAAGTAAAAATACACCGGCGGCAAAGGGATGCATTACGGTGTATATCACGGGAGTCAGGGCTACCCTGGTGGCGATCTTCAGGCTTTCATGATGTGCGATTAGATCCGCAATCGGGGGTGAATATTTGTAGTATAGATCAACAATCGCCCTACCTGCACGATGGGGCATGAGTACCCTGTCCCTGAATTCCCTAAGCGTTTGCACGTGGGGGTCGAGATATGATCCATACGCGGCGGTGGCGATGAAACAGCCGCCGCCGTTACCGGCAGTTGTGTCGCTGTCACCGGAGGAGGGCGCGGCAGTTGCTGTGATGTTTGCCGCGGCACGGTTGTTCGCTGCGTCAGGGTCGTTTTCGTTTTCTGTCGCTGTGGCGGCATTGCTGAGCGTCCCCGCTGCCGTGGGGATCATGACGATAGTGAGAGTTGCACTGGCGCCCTTATTGAGTGTTCCCAAAGCACAGGTGGCGCCGCTGCAACTACCTTGACTCGGCGATGCGGAGATAAGGGTTCCGCCAGCAGGCAGGGCATCTCTAAGTGTGACGCCCGTGGCGGTGTCGGGGCCGTTATTGGTTACGGTGATGGTGTAGGTGAGATTGCTTCCCGCCGTCACCGGGTTTGGCGTGCCGGTTTTTGTGACAGCAAGGTCGGCAAGGCCGGGGGCGGTGATCTTTGTTGCGAAGGCGTCGTCCAGGCCGCCGGGCAGAGACTGGAAGGCGCTTGACGTGGTAGGAAAGTTTGTCGATGGGGTGGTGCCAGTGAGGTAGATGGCGCGAGAGGTGTTCACAGCGATGCCGTAGCCCGCATCATTGCCCGTGCCGCCGAGATACGTGGAATAGATGAGCGCAGCGCCTGTGGCGTTCAATCTGGTTACGAAGACATCGGAAAGTCCGCCGCCAAAGGCAGGCTGGGTGGGATTCGCGGTGGGGAAGGTGGGTGACCAGGTAACGCCAGTCATATAAGCATTGCCATCGCCATCTACGGTGATACCGTAGCCCAGGTCGTTGTCGCTGCCGCCGAGGTAGGTGGAATAATCAGGTGCGGTGAGGCTAGCATTCAGTTTGGTGACAAAGACATCTTCATTTCCGCCAAAGCGGGTTTGAAAGGCTGAAGATGTTACCGGAAAGTCGGTTGAGCGCGTGGTGCCTGTTACATAGATTCCACCCGATGCGTCCACGGCGATAGCCGTGCCTTGTTCACCGCTACTGCCGCCGAGGTAGGTGGAGTAGGCGAGCACTGATCCTGCGGCATTCAATTTCGTGACGAAGGCATCGCCTCCACCGGCGAAGCTGGCCTGGAAGGCTGGCGTGGTTACAGGGAAGCTCTTCGATGCGGGGTCGCCCGTGGCAGACATGGTAAAACCCGTCACGTAGGCATTGCCGGCATTGTCCACGGCGATGCTGGTGCCTTCGTCATTGCGTCCGCCGCCAAGGTAGGTGGAATAGACGAGTGCTGATCCCGCAGAATTCAGTTTTGTTATAAAAGCATCGAAATCAGCCGCCAGAGTGCCGCCTTTGGTACCTTGGAAGGGAGCTGCTGTGGGGAAATCAGACGATCCGGTACTGCCAGTGATATACGCATTGCCTAACGTGTCCACGGCGATGCCGTTTCCCAAGTCATTGCCACTGCCGCCCAAATAGGTGGAGTAGACCAGCATGCCATTGTTATCCAGTTTCGTGACGAAGGCGTTGTCGCCCCCAAGGGGGGTGGTTTGGAAAGCCGACTTGGTGGGGAAGTTGTTTGATAAGGTATTGCCTGTTACATAGGCGTTACCGCTCGTATCCACGGCGATACCGCGTCCTTCGTCTATGTTGCTGCCGCCCAAATAGGTGGAGTAGACCAGTGCGCCACTGTTATCCAGCTTTGTGACGAAGACATCGCTTACTCCTACTCCGGACAAGCTCGTGGCGCCGGTTGCGGGGAAGTTGGTGGAGAAGGTGTTGCCAGTAATATAGGCATTGCCTGCGGTGTCCACGGCAATCCCGTTGCCTGAATCGTTACCGTTGCCGCCAAGGTAGGTGGACCAGGAAAGCACCGGATCAATGATGAGCGATTTGCTGGCATCATAGGCGGCGATCTGAAAGCCAACTGCATGTTTGTTCTTGAGCGCATAATTGCCAGCGACACTCTTTTTGACGCCGTTAATAACCTGGTAAATGTGTGGCTTGTGCTGGCGGATTTCACCGCTGGCAGCGGGCAAAACCAGGTCGCCCTGGGCGTCGATTTTCAGTGACGTTCCCGGCGTCCCCTCGAAAGCAAGCGTAATCATTCGGGGGTCGATGCCGGGAGCGACGACAAAATCGTATTCCAATTGGCGCTGATTGCCATAGTAGACCAGATCCACGCCGGGATAGACATCCTGGTAAGTTACCCGTGCATAGCGGGGTACCTGGGCGCGCCACTTATTGGGATCATTGCCGATGAAATAATTGCTCTGGCCGGGTTGCCTTTCTATCCCCGTTATTTTGGGGCTGGGATTGGCGCCTGCCAGCTTCATGCGTAGTACGCTGCCGGTTTTTTTTCCGGTTGCGATAGTCTCGTGCAAGACCAGCACGGCCTCGCGCGGAGTTAAAAACAGGGTGTGGCCGTTGCCGCGCGACAGGAACTTTACACGGGCATTGGTCTGGCCCCGGTTAACGTCGAAAGTGAGTGGCGATTTTCCATAACTTTCCACGATGATTGCACGAGCGGTTTTGCCGGGAGCAAAGAGGGCAGGCGGGATTTTGTCAGACGCCTTCGGTGCGGGGAGAGGCTGTGCGGCGCGGACGTTGCCGGAGAAACCAGGCGCGACGAAGGCCGCGACGGCCAGTAGTGCTATGGCCGACACAAGAAGCGCGGCCTGGCTGTTGCGCATATCCTGCCACCTCCCTTTCCTTGCGAATGTGCCGGAGAGATTTAACCTGCTGCGTGGTTTAGTATCCGCTCAACCCTCTTTTTTGTCCAGATATCTAACAACGGTTTCACGCAGGCAGTCAAACTGTGTTTCTAACTGTAATGGCTGATTATTTTTATCGGTGACAAAAAACACGTCTTCGGCGCGCGCACCGAAGGTGGCGATTTTGGCGTTTTGCAGGCGTATTCCGCACTCCATGAAGGCCTGGCCAATGCGCGAGAGCAGCCCAGGCCGATCTGCGGTGATCAGCTCCATAACAGTGCGCTGATTGCGCGTGTCGTCGCTAAACGTGATTTCGGTGGGGGTTGGAAAGAATTTAAGCCGCCGTGATGGGCGCCGGCTGACATGCCCCCGTTTTTCGCCGCCTTGTCCAAGATGTTGCTTGAGGGTGTCAAGAATCTCCTGAATGCGATAGGCGTTGGCAATGGGTTCTCCCGACGCCTCCAGGACTATATAGGTGTCCAGCGTGAAACCGTTGTGCGATGTGATGATGCGCGCGTCAACAATGGTCAGCCCCAACTGATCAAGCGCCTGGGTCGTGGTGGCAAAGAGATGATCCTGATCATAGGTGTAGATGAAGATTTCCGTGCCGCCGCGCGGGGCTTGCTGGCGCACCAGTACCAGCGGCAAACCCGTCGGGGAACAGTGGCTGATGGCTTGGCTGTGCCAGGCTATTTCATCGGCGGAGTGGCGCAGAAAATAGTCATCGCCCAACTCGTGCCATAGCTTCTCAATGGACGCATCGTCGAGTGCGTGTTGTTTTAACAGGGCGGACGCCTGTTGCTTGACCCCGGTGATCCGCTCGCTACTGTCGATGACATGTTCCAGGCCGCGCCGCAATGCGCGCTTGGTTGATTTGTAGAGTTCCGTCAGCAGAGAATCTTTCCAGCTATTCCATAGCGTCGGATTGGTGCCGCGGATATCTGCCACGGTGAGCAGGTAGAGGTAATCCAGGTGCGCCTGATCTCCGACTGTCGCGGCGAAGGCGGCGATTACCTGGGGATCCGAGATATCCTTGCGCTGCGCGGTGCTGGACATGATGAGGTGGTGTTTTACCAGCCAGCCGACGAAGCGTGCGTCATACTGGCTCATGCCGTGATGCAGGCAGAATTCCATGGCATCATGCGCGCCGAGTTCGGAATGATCTCCACCTCGGCCCTTGGCGATGTCATGGAAAAATCCGGCCAGGTTCAGGATCTCGGGTTTGGGTATGCGCTGCACAATGTCGCTGCACAGGGGGAGTTCGTGGGCGAACTCCGGCACTGTTAAACGGCGCAGGTTGCGCACCACCATCAGCGTATGTTCATCCACGGTATACACGTGGAATAAATCGTATTGCATCTGGCCGACGATAGCGCCGAACATCGGCGCATAGGCGGCAAGCACACCATAGCGGTTCATGCGCCGCAGTTCGTGGGTGATGCCTCGTGGCTGGCGCATGATCTCCATAAACAGGCTGCGGTTGCGCAGGTCATTGCGGAAGGCGTCGTCGATCAGGTAACGGTGGTCGCGGATCAGGCGGATGGTCGTGGCGCGCACCCCCTTCAACTCCCGGTGCTGTTGCAGCAACAGGAAGATTTCCAGCAAGGCAAAAGGATAACGCCGGAACACGCCGTCGTGCGTTACCTCGATGAATCCGTTGCGCGCCTGAAAGCGGTTGTTGATAGGCGCTGCCACCGCCTCGCTGTCCGCATAGAGGATGGCCTCCTGGAAGAGTTGCAGCAGCATTTCATTGAGCCGGCTCAACTCCATGATGGTGCGGTAATACTCTTTCATGAACTGTTCAACGGCGAGCCGGTGCTCCTCGTCATGGTAGCCGAACTGCTGCGCCAGGGCGTGTTGATGATCAAACAGCAGTCTGTCCTCGCGCCGGCCGCTCAAAGTATGCAGCATGAACCTTACCTGCCAGAGAAAATTCTGGCCAGCGATCAGCGCCTGATACTCGGATTCAGTGAGGAATCCATGATCGACCAGATCATGTAGGGTGGTGGCGCCAAAATGGCGCTTCGCCACCCAGCCGATCATCTGGATGTCGCGCAGCCCGCCCGGCCCTTCCTTGACGTTCGGTTCCAGATTGTAGGCGGTGTCATGATATTTGGCGTGCCGGGCGATCTGCTCCTGCCATTTTGCTTCGAAAAAGCGCCGGCTAGGCCAGATCCGTCCTGGTCCCGTGGCGGTGCGCATCGCCTCGAATAACGGCTGTGGCCCGTCCAGCAGGCGCGCTTCCATGAGGTTGGTCGCCACTGTGATGTCACGCTCGGACTCGGATACGCACTCCTGCAACGAGCGCACGCTATGCCCCACCTCCAGGCCGATATCCCAGAGGAACACCAAAAACCGTTCGAGGCGTTCCTGATAGATTTGATGATTGTTGTCGCGCAGCAGTACCAGCAGGTCGATATCCGAGCCGGGGTGGAGTTCGCCGCGCCCGTAGCCGCCCACCGCTACCAGGGCAAGATCATCGCTATCCCTATTGATGACCAGCCGGTGCCACGCCTGGATTACGAAATAATCAATGACTTCGGCACGGCTGCGCACCAGTTCGGCGGCAGGCGTGCCATTGAGGAAGCGCTCTTTAATCGCCTGATGGGCCGCTTGCAGGGTGGCGCGGAATAGCGGGAGAGAGTTGCCGCCCTTGTTCAGGGTATCTTCAAAGGCTGTCTTGTCAAACAGGGGCGGGTTGTTAGATGTCATCCTCGGGCCGCTTGGTCAAAACTTCAACACCGCTATCGGTGACCAGCACGGTGTGCTCCCATTGTGCCGACAGGCTGCGATCCTTGGTCACGACCGTCCACCCATCGGGCAGCAGCTTCACATGGCGCTTTCCGGCGTTGATCATCGGCTCGATGGTGAATGTCATTCCCGGCTCCAGCGCCAAACCGGTGCCCGGCGTGCCGTAGTGCAGTACCTGGGGATCTTCGTGAAACACGCGGCCAATGCCGTGACCACAATATTCACGCACCACCGAGCAGTTGTTGGACTCGGCGTGACGTTGGATGGCATGCCCTATGTCACCCAGACGTATGCCGGGCCTGACCATCTCGATGCCGATACGCATGCATTCATAGCTGATACGTGCCACTCGTTTGGCGACCACCGATGGCTCCCCGACAAAAAACATCTTGCTGGTATCGCCGTGGTAGGCATCCTTGATCACGGTGATGTCGATATTGACGATATCACCGTTTTTCAGCACCTTGTCGCCGGGGATGCCATGGCACACCTGATGATTGAGCGAAGTGCAAATGGATTTTGGAAAGCCGTGATAATTGAGCGGCGCGGGGATCGCCTGCTGCACATTGACTATATGTTCGTGGCACAGGCGGTCCAGTTCGCCGGTGGTGATGCCAGGCTGCACATGGGGCGCAATCATATGCAGCACATCCGCCGCAAGACGACCCGCAATCCGCATTTTCTCAATTTCTTCAGGGGTTTTGATGGTGACAGTCATAACACGGGTTCGATAGATCAATGGCTTATCTTACCGTTATTGGTGCCGGTCTGCCAGTAACGTTTAAGAGCAGAGTGGTGCTATTCTCTGGCTTGCATTGAGCTTGACTTTGGCGCCAGCCATGGAAGCGACGCGTAAGCGAGCGATGGCTGGCGCCGGCGAGGTTGCCGCTGGCGTCGTACCGGTACTGGTGGGCGCGGCCGGTCCAGTCGCCGATCTGGCTGATGCGGCCGCCTGCGTAGCTGAAGGTGAGGCTGCGGCCCAGGGCGTCGCTGACGCCGCTCAAGAGGCTGCCTGCGTAGTTGAGGGTGAGGGCGTTGCCGGTGCGGTCGGCGATCCTGAGCAGCCGGGCCTTCTGCCCCACCGTGCCCGCCACGGACTCGAAGGTGTAGGCGAGGCCGTTCTTCTCGCGCAGGGTGTAGCTGCCATCGCCCCCCCCGCCACGCGGATGAAGCGCTGCGCGCCGCTGCCGTCGGTCCAGGTGACGCTGGAGGTGATCCCATCGCTGTCTGCGGGGTCGGCCGCGCCGTTGGCGTTGTCATCGCTGAAGGTGAAGGCGTGGTTGAAGCTGTGCGTCCAGCCGTAGCCCAGCGGGCCGTCGGTGGCGGCGCGGCTGTTGTAGCTGCGCTCGAACACCAGCGGCAGGCCGCCGCGGCCCTTGATGCGGATGTCGCGCTCGGTGTGGTAGAGGTTGCCGGTGACCATGTGGACCGGGTCGCCGGCGAGGGTGTTGTAGGGCGAATTCCCCAGCCCCACCCCGGAGGTGAGGGTGGCGGGCAGCGTCGATAGCGACCCCAGCGCCGCCTGGGACAGGAAATAGCCGCTGTCGATGACGGGATTGAACAGCGACGGCTGGACGGCGCCGGTGGTGTAGCCGCCGGCCAATGCGGCGGGCACGACACCGCCCAACCCGCATAGAACCCAGACGACACGTAAAATCATGGACACTATCCCCGAAGCAATAGAGTGCCAGGCCGATGTGTCATGATGATGAAACAGACTCAGTGCTGATGCCCCACGCGGGGTGCGGCACCCACAGTACCCCCCTGCACCTTCAACCAAGGTATACTATGCCTGCCCGTACCCACCATGGCAGGAGACGAGCAGATCCATCCGTTACCACGGGCCAGGCAGAAATTTGTAATGGAGATGCTGGATACCGTGATTCAACACGCTTCGTGAGGAGAGTTCATCATGCAAACCGTTAAGCAAATCGTCCACGATATCGCCGATCATCTGCCGGAGCAGGCGACGTTTGACGATGTCATGTACGCCCTCTACGTCCGGCAAAAACTCGAAGAGGGTTTGCGTGATCTCGATGAGGGTCGCACCTACACGCAAGAGGAAGTGGAACAACAGCTACTGGGCAAGCGTCCCTCATGAAGGTGATCTGGTCGCGGCGGGCTTTGCTGGACGTAGAGCATATTCGCGATTACATCGCGCAAGACTCTCCTGCTTACGCTCACCCCTTTGTTGAACGCCTGCTGCACGCCACCCGCCACTTGCCGCAGTTTCCGCGCAGCGGCCGGGCGATGCCGGAGGCCAAGAACCCGCACATCCGCGAAGTGATTTATCAGGGCTATCGCATCATTTACCGGCTGCGCTCCGATGCCATCGAGATTGTGATGGTCGTGCACGGCAGCCGCGCTCTGGCGGGGCAAAACAACACGCCTTGGGAATAGTAACCATTTGACGCTGCGGTCAAAAACGTTTGGCGGACAGGACACCGTTATCAAGCTGATTGATGCTATGATCGCCAAACACCGCATAAGTGTGGCAATCGTACCGCTAGACAAACAGGCCGCCAGCGGTTAAGAAGGGAAAGATCAACTTTTTAAAAAGTTCGAGGTCACTATGGAACCCCTGAAGAAAGAAGCCATCAACGTCATTGTCAACCTGCCAGAAGACGCGGACATGGAAGAGATCATGTATCGGCTCTATGTGCTGGAGAACATCCGGCGCGGGCAGGAAGACGCCGAGAAAGGCAAAACCACGCCCGCCGAACAGGTGTTGCGGGATATCCAATCATGGTGAAATGGACCAATCACGCCTTGACCCAGCTTCACCATATTCACGATTACATCGCCCAGGATTCGCCGTTCTATGCCAAGCGGGTATCGGATGCCCTGGTGCGCAAGACCTTCCTGCTCGACGAGTTATCCCACATGGGGCGCAAGGTACCGGAACTCGACGAGGAAAATGTCCGGGAGCTGTCGCTGTACTCCTACCGCATTCTCTACGAGATCAAGGCCACCCATATCGACATCCTGGCGGTCATTCACAAAAGAAGGGATTTACAGGTGGGGGAGATTCCGAGGGAACCATAGCGTTGCCCGTGGGCGCAGACAGCATGCCCACGCTGCCGGGCTTTGAATCTCTCGCTGGCCGAGTTTCGTTTTTTCTACAATTTTGTGCGACCACACCAGCATTTGCAGGGACGCACGCCGCTCGAAGCTTGGCACGGAGTTGATCCGTTCATGCGCAGGGCAAGACTGCGCGGGTGGTTCGAGGCGTGGGATGGTCTATTGCAAGGGGAATATTTGCTGTTGTAGTGAGTGGTGAACAATAGGGGCCTCCTCTTGCGCGGACAAAGACGCTGTCCGGGGTGGTGCTCGGCCGGGCGGCCTGCCAGTGGCAAAAGTCGCTCCGGGTTGATGGGTTGATGATGAAAATATGAAAGAGAAAAGGCAATTTGATGAAGGAACGTTGACAGGGAGATTTGTATACACAAAGGACTTGAATTTCTGCACGTGATTGAGGATAGTCTTGAGTTGCATCCCGCCCTCCTGTCTCTCGCTGATGGTTGTTTCGCAACTCCATCTTCTCAGAGATTGGGCGGGATGCCCTGCTTTTATGACTGTTATCGCGCTTACGCCTGCAAAATCTGGCTCAATTTACCCACAGATTTTGCTGAGGAGCCGAATTCAAAAATGCTCGGTGGACACGTGGATGGGACAGCGAAGTTTTTGTTACGGCTTTCTGTGCAGGCTACACGGGCTGTTTACGTTCCCGATCCAGCTTCTTGACCCAGCCTAGATCACTAATCGCCCGCCTCAGCTCAGGGTCATTTTCACGAAGCTCAAGCAGTGCTTCCCGAACTTCAGGCTCCTTGACCTTGCCCAGCACGGAAAGCATCAAAATACGTGACTCGCCGATTGATCTATCACGCAGCAACTCAATTGTCTCCCAGACATTGTGAGGGCCGGTGGTATTGCCGATCGCCAAGGCCAGCCCGTCACGGAAGCCATTGCGCTTGCCATCCAGCATGGGTGGCCGATTCCGGATCAACCGGATGAAGTCCTCGCGCCATGACATCGCCTCCTGTACCGCCATCGCCCGTGCGATGCCTTCCAGGATTTCAGGCGGGTAGTCGCGCTCCAGATGCACCGCCAATATCGGCAAGGCCGCATCGTAACGTCGACGGGTGTTGACGAAATCCCAGACAGAGGTGATGTCAAAGCCGATAGCGTTCAGCGCTTGGACAAGCGGCTCCTCAGCGACACCAAGCCGTGCTGACCGCTCCAGCCGAATCCGCTCTCTTTCTTGCTGCCGCTCCACAAACTCGGGGTTAGCTTGTAGCTGGGCATCCAACTCAGCAGCAGTCATTGAACCTCGTCTCTTTTTCATTTTGGAATGTTAAGTCTATTGATAAGACCAGAACTAATGGCATCTTGCAATGGCCCTGATAGCTTCGTATCTGGCCGCGTGTAAAGATCAAAGCTCAGACCATTTTGCTGCGCATAGCTAGAGTAGTCACGCAACTGTTGGGTAAAACTTAGGCTCTGCACATTTTTAACCTCGGACAGCACACCAGTTCTCAAATTGATCCCATCTGGAATCCGCGTTGCTCCATTGACAAAAACCGGAGATTTATCTCCGATGTCGTAAGCGGCTCGTACTGCGGCTTCGCCCTCCTTGCCGAGTAGGCCTGCACTCTTTGCAACCCCTGTGACGGCTGTTTTCGCAGCGATACTCTCTCCCCCCGTCCCCACTGCAAGGGCCGCATCGCCTATCGCTATCGCACCCCACAACGCCGCATTGCCGTAATTGCCCGCCTTGAAATTGGCGGTCGCGTTGTTCATGGCGCTGGCGCCCGGAATCAGGTCGAGTACCTTATCGCCCCCCCGCCAACTGGAAGTTATCGCTGGTCACCGACGAGGCGAGCGTCTGCTGCCCTGCGGCAAGGCCCCCGGCATTGCCGGCATAGCTGGCGCTATTCGCCAGGAGATTGGCCGTGGCCGGGTCGAGGGGCCTCAGCCCCAGCGGGTCGGTCAGAGTGGCGGGATTATTCCCGACATAGGCATACAGATTAAGCCCGCCCTGCAGCCCGATCGGATCGCGCTGGGTAAACCGCCCTACCGCCGGATCATAGTACCGCGCCCGGTAGTAGATCAAGCCCGTCTCATCCGGCTCCCTGCCCGTATAGCCGTACTGCGGGACCGTGCCGCTGGTTGCGATCCTGTTCCCCCACGCATCATACCGGCTGCTGCCGCTCGGGGCGCCGCTGGCGTCGCTCACCGTCACGACGCTGCCCAGCCCGTCCTGATGGTAATACTGCGCTGCCGTGGCGGTGAAACGGATCAGCGGGTCGTCGGTGCCGGGGCCGTGCACGTAGCTGGCCGCGGGGGCTGCTGTCCAGGTGCCGTATTCGCCGAGGATGTCCGGGCCGTTGTAGAGGTAATTTGTAGTGGTGGCGCCAACGGTCTTGCCGATCCTTCTGCCCTGGTCGTCGTACTGGTAGCTCTGCGTGGCTATTCCTGTCTTCTGCACCTGGGTGAGGCGGTTGAGGGTGTCGTAGCCGAGGGTGGTGGCGGTGGCGCCTTCGGTTTTGCCGGTGAGGTTGCCGTTGGCGTCGTAGCCGAGGCTGGCCAGTAATGTGCCGGTGGGGCTGTTCTGGCGGATCTCCCTGAGCTGGTTGGCGGCGTCGTAGACGTAGGCGAGCGTGGCGCCCCCGGCGGTCTTCTGGGTGCGGTTGTTCAAGGGGTCGTAGGCGTAGCTTTCCGCCGTGGCGCCATCGCTGGCCGAGACCAGGCGATCCAGGGCATCGTAGCCGTAGCTCCAGTTTTTGGTGGCCCCATCGATCTGTTCGGCGTGGGTCTGGCGGTTGCCAATGCCGTCGTAGGTGTAGTCGTGCTGGCTGAGGATGGCGCCGCCGGGGGCGCGGTTGAGCACCTGTTTGAGGGTGTTGTCGGGGTTGTACTGGTAGCGGCGGCTGGCGCCCCCGGCCGATCCACCCTGCAGCCATTTTTCGGTGAGGCGGCCGCCGGCGTCGCGCAGGAAGGTGACGAGGTCGCCGTTGGGCGCCCAGAGGCCGGTGAGGCGGCCGGCCGGGTCGTAGAGGTAGCTGGTGTTGTGGCCGTCGCTGTCGCCCATGGCGTTGAGCAGGCCGCCGGGGCTGTAGCTGTAGGTGAGGGTCTTATTGCCGCGACTGTCGTTGACGGTGTGCAGGCGGTGGGCGGTGTCGTAGCTGTAGCTGTAGGTGACGCCGGGGCTTTGGGCGGCGGTGGCCTGGCCGAGGGGGTTGCGGGCATAGGCGATGAGGGGGGTGCCGGTGGTGGCGTCCTTGACGCTCAACAGCTGGTGGCCGGCGCCCCAGGTGGCGGTGGTCACCTGGCCCTTGGGGTCGGTGGTCTGGACGATGTTGTTGTGGAGGTCGTAGCGGTATTGCCAGGCCTTGCCCAGGGCGTCGGTGTTCTTGAGCGTGCGGCCGAAGTCGTCATAGGCGAGGGTGGCCTGGGGGGTGACAGTGTCGCTGGCGGGATTGGTGCCGCTGCTGCCGGTGCGGCCCGCCTCTATTTTGGTGAGGTTGCCGAGGGTGTCGTAGCCGTAGCGGGTCAGGGGCCGGATCGTACCCAGGGTGCTGTCGCTGTACTGCGGCCCGGCGATCCTGGTGGGGCGGCCGAGTTCGTCGTAGCCGGTGAGGGTGGTGCGGCCGAGGTTGTCGGTGACGGCGGTGATGTTGCCGGCCGCGTCGTAGTCGTAGGTGGTGGTTCTGCCGGCGGCGTCGGTGGTGCTCTTCAGTCTGCCATCTTTGCCGGAATCGTAGTAGTCGTAGCGCACGGTGTTGCCGTTGGGGCCGGTGACGCTGCGCGGCCGGCCGGTGAGGTCGAGGGTCTGGCTGACGGCGTGGCCTTCCTGGTCGTAGGCTTTGACGGCATGGTTATTTTCGTCGTAGTCGAAGGCCAGGGTGGTGTTGTCGGGGGTGGTGATGAGGGTGACGTTGCCGGCCGGGTCGTAGCGGTAGGCGGTGACGTTGCCGGCGGCGTCGAGGCTGTGGTCGGTGCGGTCGGAGGCGTCGAAACTGGCCCAGGCCTGGTCGATGAGGGCGGGCGCGCCGTTCTGGCCGAGGGTGAGGCTCTGCCCGGCGGGGTTGCCGTTGGGGTCGTAGGCGTAGTCGCGCAGGTTGCCGAGGGGGTCGGTGGCGCGGGTGATGCGGTCGACGCTGTCATACTGGATCTGGGTGGGGTGTCAGGCGGCGTCGATGCCCTGGGTGGGGCGGCCCAGGGGGTCGTGGACGAGCGTGGCGCTGTCGGCTTCGCCGGCGGCGATGAGGCCGTCGCCGTTCTTGTCGCCGCGGCGGGTGAGCGTGGTGGCGTTGAGGCCCTGGGCGTCGTAGCCGACCTCGCGGGTGGGGCCGGCCCCGGTGGTGAAGTCACGGACACGCTTGCTGCTGGTGCGGTTGCCGTAGCTGTCATGGGTGTTGATCGTCCAGGCGGCGAGGTCCGTGGCGGCCGGGGTGTAGGCGGCCGGGTCGAGACTGGCGCCCAGGCCCGCTTTGAGGCGGATCTCCTGCGTCGGGTTGCCCTGGGCGTCGTATTTCAGGAGGGTGTAGTTGCCGCGCGCATCCTTGGCCTTGCCGGGCTGGTTGAAACTGTTGAAATAGCTGAATTCGACCGTGGCGCCGGAGGGGTTCGTGATGCGCGTGACGTTGCCCTGGGTATCGTAGGCATACTGGGTCTGATAGCCCTGCGGGTCGGTTTTGGAGAGGCGGTTGTAGGGGTTGGCGGGGTCGTAGGTATAGGTGCGGGTGGCACCGTTTTCCTCGACGATCCTGACCGGGTTGCCGTAGGGGTCGAAGAAGAAGCGGCGCTCGAAGCCGCGCTCGTTGGTGGAAACGGTCTCGCGGCGGAAGTCGTTGTAGGTGAAGGTGGTGGTCTCGCCCAGCGTGGTGGCGTGCCGGAACACCTTGCCGTTGCTGTAGTATTCGAACGTCATGCCGTTGCCGCGCGGCAGGGTGTAGCTGCTCATGGCATGATTGAGGTTGATGCCGTCGCCGGCGCCGTAGTAGCGGTAGCTGACGGGGGCCTGGCCGCCGGCCGCGGCCAGCGGGTTTTTGTAGGTGGCGAGGTTGCCGCCGGCGTCGTACTGGTACTGGTGGGTGCGGCCGGTCCAGTCGCTGATCTGGCTGATGTGTGAACCGGCGTAGCTGAAGGTGAGGCCCCGGCCCAGGGCGTCGCTGACGCCGCTCAACAGGCTGCCCGCGTAGTTGAGGGTAAGGGCGTTGCCGTTGCGGTCGGCGATCCCGAGCAGTTTGGCCTTCTGCCCCACCGTGCCCGCCACGGACTCGAAGGTGTAGGTGAGGCCGTTCTTCTCGCGCAGGGTGTAGCGGCCATCGCCCCCGCGGGCGGTCTGGAAGAAAAACCCGGACGGGGCGGCGAAGGCGCTGCCGGTCGCCACCCCCGCCGCGCTACCCGCCACGCGGATGAAGCGCGCAGCGCCGCTGCCGTCGGTCCAGGTGACGCTGGAGGTGATCCCGTCGCTGTCGGCGGGGTCGGTGATGCCGTTGGCGTTGTCGTCGCTGAAGGTGAAGGCGTGGTTGAAGCTGTGCGTCCAGCCGTAGCCCAGCGGGCCGTCGGTGGCGGCGCGGCTGTTGTAGCTGCGCTCGAACACGATGGGCAGGCCGCCGCGGCCTTTGATGCGGATGTCGCGCTCGGTGTGGTAGAGGTTGCCGGTGACCATGTGCACCGGGTCGCCGGCGAGGGTGTTGTAGGGCGAATTCCCCAGCCCCACGCCGGAGGTGAGCGTGGCGGGCAGCGTCGATAGCGACCCCAGCGCCGCCTGGGACAGAAAATAGCCGCTGTCGATGACGGGATTGAACAGCGACGGCTGGACGGCGCCGGTGGTGAAACCGCCGGCGTACTGGTTGATGGCGTAACCGGCCTGCGCCCGGTTGTCCACGGCGATGGTATTCTTTTCCGACACAAACACGGCGCCTTTCCAGTCCTGGTACTGGATCAGGCTGCGCGGGATGGTGAGGGTATAGCCGGCGTCGATGTAGGCGGTCTTGATGGACGCGACATGGGAAGCGGAATAGTTGAGGGCAGCGTTGGCGTTGCTGGTGAGCTTGGGGCTTTCCGCCGCCCAGTTGGCGGAGGTCAGGGTCAACACTTCGATGCCGGTCTCGCGGGCATACTGGAGTCCGCGCACGGTGCTCACCGCATCAAGGCGCGCGTTCTCCTGCCAGATATAGGCTTCGTAGGCCGAGGCCGCGTAACCGGACAGCAGGAAGGTTTTCCACACCAGATTGCCGCTGGTGAGGTCCACATTGCGCGACAGGCCGCCGGGCACGTCGACGAGCAGCCCCTGGCGGTACACCGCATACGGCAGGTCGAACAGGTATTGCACCTTCATCTGCGTGGAGGTGAGCCCGATGTGATTGCCGCTTTGGCCGGAGCCGCCGTCCAGCATGCCGATCTGCTGGCCGGCGTCGGTGAGATAGCGCATGTATTTCAGACCGGCAATGTGCAGGAATTCGCCTTCGATGCCGTCGGGATTGCTGTTGGGGTCGGCGGTGGTTTTGACGGTGCTGAGCAGCCCGGCGGCGCGTTCAGCCAGCAGGCGGTTGGAGGCCTGGAAGGCATAGCCCTGCAGGGCGTGATGGTTGGCGGCGCCGATATTTTTATAGGTCACCGCATTAACGGAAGGCGTAGCCAGCTCGGGCAGGGTGATGGCCAGGGCCAGCTGGTTATCCTTGGTGCACAGGCCGACGCCGGTGGCGCCCACCGTCCTGTCAACGCCCTCGACCTTGATCACCGGCACCACGTTCGCCGTGCACGGCAGGGCGGCGCCCATGTCGGGATTGGCCTTCCAGGCGTCCAGCACGGTCTGGTCGGAGGCGGTGGCGCCCTTGAAGGACAGGGTGATGCGGTTCAGGGCCACTTGCGGCAAAGGCAGGGTGAGCGCGGGGGCCAGCGCCGCGCCCGCGCCGTTATTCACGGTGACCGTGAATTGATAACGGTGCGCGTCGGGCAATGCCGCGGCCTCGGCGGAGGTGGAAGCCGGCCAGGCGGTGAAGGAGAGCACGGTATAGGGCAGCGTGGCGGGCAGGATGTCGACGCTGCGCGGCACGGCCTTGCCGGTATAGCCTGCATCCTGCAGGGTGTTGTTGGCATAGTTGGGCGCGACGCCCTTGAGGGCGGCCTCCACCTGCCGGGCGTATTTCTCCTGCGGCAGCTGGTTGCTGCGCGTGGCGAGGTAGCCGGCATAGTCGAAACCGACGCTGGTGGCGATGCCGGCCTGGTAAGTCTTGTCCTTGAAGCTGGGGTCGAGCGGAATCCAGCGGAAGCCGGTCTTGTCCACCCCGGTGCCGCGGTAGTTGCCATAGGGGACGCAGGCCTCGACCCACACATGCGCCAGTGCAATGCCGATCTTCTGGCTGGCGGCGTTGGTCACCGTACCCGCCGCCGGATTCATGCCCTGGGCGAGGATACTGGCGGCGGCGTCATAACTCTTCGCCCCCAGCCAGCGCGGCCCGCGCCCGTCCTGGGCCAGCGGCGAGGCATCGTTGATCTGGATGCTGCCCTTGACATAGCGCGCCGGGATGTTGGAGGCGCGCAGCAGGGCGATCAGCAGCGAGGCCTGGTCGGTGGGGCCGCCCGCCTTGCTGTAGAGCGCGCCCAGCGCCCCTTTCAGGGAACCGTAGTAGGGCTCGAAGGCGATCTCGTTGGCGACGTACTGATAGATCTGCACCGGCGAATAGCCGAGCTTTTCGGCCAGCGCCCGAATCTCGGGCGTGAGCTGCACCTCCAGGGTCGGCGCCAGATCCGCCGCAGTGTAGCTGCAACTGCTCGCCTCGCCGGGGATGGGCGACGGGCCTGCGGCCAGCAGGATGTTGCCCAGAAAGGCATACTGGTTGGAACCGGGGCCGTCCTTGTAGGACAGGTACTCCGGCACACTGTCCGCGGCGGGTTGCGGCTGGGGCGCGGCGGGGATGCCGGTGCGGAAGGTGGGCAGCGGCTCGCTGCCGAGGGATTCTTCGCGGTTTCTTACCTGCTCATGCAGGGTTTTTAGTTCGGCCTTGGCCTGCGCCAGGGCCATGGCGCGCTCATGGAACGCGCGGCTGTCCTGCACGCCCGCCAGGGCGCGGTCCAGGCGGTCGAAACGGCTTTCCACCTGTTTGAGCAGCGCATCCCAGGCGGCAACCTGGCCGCTCAGGCCCAGCTCCACCAGCCGGGCGCGGGTGGCGGCGAACCGCGCCCGCGCCTCGCCGCGCACTACGCCCACTTCTTGCCGCTTGGCGGCGAACCGCGTGCGCAACGCGACGGGCAAATCCGCCTGGGGCGCCCCCTCCGCCTGTTCGGTCTGCCGCAGCAGCGCCCCCGCCTCGTCCATGTGGCGGCCCAATGCCTCGGGCAAAGGATCGGACTGACCCGTCTGGAGATCGTGCAGCACCCGGCTCGCCACCCCCGCCGACAGCGGCGCGGGATCGACATGCGCCGCACACACCGGCCCGCCCAGGGTGAACGCCAGCAACAGCGGTATGAGTCTATTCAGGCAATGGCGCAGCATGGCGGTCTCCCTGGAAAATGCTTTTTTTGGATTGGATGTAACGGTAAGTGATGAGCGTCAATACTGCGGCAGACAAGGTCAGCGCCTGCCGTCCGCCTGCACTGAGAAAATTCATCCAGTAAACAAGAAATGAACCTGACAGGTGTTCGGGCGCCAGGGTATAAAGCAGCACATCCTGCACGCCACCCAACAACGCCAAAGGTATGTCCGCAGCTTCCACAACCACCAGAAAAGGCAGGCTGAGAATAAGGAGTTTGCCGCGCTCCCCCAGCCTGATCTTTGGCCACGCCAGCAGGAAGGAAAACAGCAGGATGGGATGCAACAGCTGGTTGCCGATGATAATCGACCCGGTCATCGGCAAATCCGCCGGGATGATCGTCCCGCCAATACGCACCGGACGGGTGGTTTCGATAACACTCTCGATCACGCGTTGTTGCTGGCGCTCGACGATGTGCAGGGTGGCCACCCGGTAGTCCGGTGCAATACGCTCCATCTCCCACCGAAACAGCGGCAGCCAGAGATTGCCATACAACGGCCCCAGCCTCACCGATGCCGCGAGCAGCACCGCGTAAGAGAGCGCCAGCATGATCACAAAATGGAAAATGGCCTTGTTATTCAGCACGGGCCATACTCCGATTCGCCCAGAATAAAAAGAACAGGCAACCCAGGAGAATAATCACCGTCGATCCAACATACGCATGCGCGATGTCGAACCAGTCGCGCTGATAGCGGAAGACGTAATACAGCCCCATGATCCTGAGCAAGTTCAGCGCATAGATAAATGCCGTACCTATCGCCATACCTAGCAGCCGATCCTGCCACGCCAGACGGAATGCACTCAAGGCGGCGACCAGCAGCAAAATACCCTCGATGCCCTCACAGCCGCCCAGCACCGAGAGCGCCGCCTGCGGCGATACCAGGCGATGGCCTTGCGCCATGACCTGCTCCGAGGGCGTGATAAAATTGATCAGCGCGACGGCGGGCTGGACGGTCAGAACATCCAGCACCACGCGCTCCACCTCACCGCCGCGGCCAAGGGTGTAGAGAAAATGCAGGGCAAGAAAGATCCCCAGAAACAACGGCACGAAGCGCAGGTCCTTGCCGACGGGCGGCGCGGGAAAAACAGCGTTCGGGTTAGTGGCTGTCATGGCGGCGATCATCCTTTATCCTGAAAACGGCAGTTGGACGGGGCGGAGTGCGATAAAGTCTCACAAAACATATTGCTGGCCGTCCAGAGTAGCGGTCAACTGCCGTTTTTAGGATTATCATGGGCCGGTCAGCCTTGCCGTCTCTGCCGTTTTTTCTCCAGATGCACCATGGAAACCGCCAGCAACATCCCCATGACAATCACGCCCCATTCGGACAGCGTGGGAATTTCGGCAGAACCGGGGACATCGACCACCGCAATCTGCGCGGCCACTACGCGCAGTTGGCCGCTGGCATCTTTGACGGCGTATTCAAAACTGGCCGGACCCAGCACGGTAGGCGTGCCGCCGATGACGCCATTACTGGCATTGAGTGTTAATCCTGGCGGCAGGGCGCCGGAGGCGACAGACCAGGCATAAGGCGCTACGCCGCTGTTCACGACCAAAGCATACGTGTAAGGCTGGCGGATCACGGCCTGCGGCAAAGGTTGCGGCGCGGTAGACCCGGCAATGCTCTGGCCGTTGCCCGACGCCAGCCAGCGGCTGTCTGCCACAGTGGGATTGGTGTTGAGAACCACTTCCACGCTGTCGGGGATGCCGTCCTTATCCGTATCGGCCAACGCGGGCGCCGGCACCGGAAAAGTTTGTAAAACCATGGCGGTCAAATAGGGGTTGGCGGCCCAGCTTCCATCGATCGCCTGCTGCGCAATGAGAAAGTCTTGCGCCGCCAGGGCAGCGGCATCCGTAGCGCCGAGCGAAGCCACAACCGCCAGATAATCAAGCGTAGTCTCATGCACCGTACCTGCCGCACCCTCGCCAAAACCGCCACCCGCCTTCTGTTGCGCCTTCAGCCAGGTGATGCCGTTATTGATATAGGTCTGTACCGCATAGAGGGTTTTGTAGCGGTTCAGGGTAAGCAGGTTGTAAGCCGTGGGAATAAGCCAGCTCTTGGGCGTGGCGGCGCCAGGCTCGCTTTTTGTGTACGGCCAACCGCCATCGGCGTTCTGCCGGGTGGCAATAAACCCTATTCCGTAGCCTGCGTCGGCATACGCAGTCGCGGAGATTTTGAGCGCATCCATCGCCAGCGAGGTGTCGGGAAAACTGCCCTCATACTCATCCAGTGCCCCCCAATTACGGCTCGCATCATTGCGTTGGGTAATCAATCGCGCCGTCAAGGCGGACACATTCGTCCCGGCCTGGTACAGCGAAACAATCTGTCTGGCCAGACTATCGTTGCTGATAGCCGTAGCATTACTCAACCAGGATAACCCGGCGGCATAAGGATAACTCTTCAAACCCGCCTTATTCAGGGCATCCAGCCCCGCCGTGGTGGCCAACACTTCAGTGCCCGGCGTGGTCTTCCAGCTCCCATCGCCGTTTTGCGTCTTGATCAACCAGGCCAGCGCCTTGTTGCGCGCGGTGTCGATTTGCGCCGGTGTGGCTGCAAACGCCCCCGGTGCAATGGTCAGCAGCACAAACACAGACACAACATACCGCGCGAGGCCGTTCATACAGGTGTCTCCTTGACGTTTTCGGAGGGAATCCTTGGAGCGATTTTAATTCTTGATGGCTGGCACTATGGCGCCGCAAGATGTCAGCGGGATGACGGGATGATTAAGTTTTTGTTACGGGAATCATCCTAAAAACGGCAGGTGGACGGGGTGGAGTGTGCGGTTTTCGGGGTGCAGGGCAAGGCGCGACGACGCGGAATGGTTGTTCCATTCCAAGGAGTTGCAACGCTGCCATGCGCACTGAAAATCGTGCAATCCGCCTCGTAGCGGACCCACCAAACAGGTGAACTCGCAGGATATGATAAAGCTTATTAAAAACATAATGCTAGCCGTCCAGAGAAGCGGTCAACTGCCGTTTTTAGGGTGAAGAGCAAGATTGCTGAGATGAAGATATAGCCGGCGTTTGGGCCCCGCCTTGACGTCCAGCCTGGATTTTCGCGTTACTCGCCGATTTGGTTTTCGCCCGAGTGTCCGCTTCGGAGCCACTCGAATGGCTCTTCCGGGTCGATTGCTGCCTGTCGGCCTATCTGGATCCCCCGCACGCCTTGCGTCAGTGGAAGTGCCTGATGTGTTTCACGGTCAATCCAGGCCACAGCGCGCCGCTTTAGCGGATTCACCCTCAAGAAAATAAGCAAATAGCCGATTAAAGAGCTGCCTGCATATTTTATTTCCGGAGAGACACGACCATGGAGACATTGACCACAGAGACTTCCGCAGTTGATATCAAGCAACCACGCTTGCTGCCCGCGAAGTTGCGTGCTGCCTCGATTCATATGGGGATTAGCGCTGCGGTTTTTTTGGTTTTTCTGTACCTGATATTGGTTGAATGGTACCCGCCGCCGTTTTTTTCGACGGATGGCGGCTGGAAAGGTGTTCAGATCATGGTGTTGGTCGACATCGTGTTGGGGCCAATGCTCACTTTCATTATTTTCAACCCGAGAAAATCAAGAAAGGAGATAATGCTTGACCTTTCAATTATCGCCGTGTTTCAGCTTGGTGCGTTGGCGTGGGGCGGTTACACGGTGTACAACCAGCGCCCTATAGCTGCTGTCGAGTGGGAGGGTACCCTTCGGCCGCTCACCATCGAGCCATTGCATGTGCAGGGGAAAGATCTTGGCGATTTGCAGCAATTTGGTACTGGACCTCATCCGGTTATCCATGCCGAGCCGCCCAGGAATGCTGAGCAAGTGGGAAAAATGATGGAACTCACTTTGAATAAGGACATCGCTGGAGAACAACAGTTCTGGTTGTTCCGGCCGTTCAAGGGTTCTTTTGAGGAGTCAAAAAGGCATTCCTTAAACATCAGCGCAGTGGCGGGTTCTAACGCCGAAATCCGCAGAGAGCTGGATAAGATTTTATCCCGTGAGGGAGCCAAAAAGGCTGAGGACTTCATTTATTTTAAATTCACCGGGCGTTACAAAGATGCAATATTTGTCTTTAACAATGCCGGGGATCAGGTCGGGGCGATCACGTGGGGTAATCCGGAAAGGCTGTAGGTCCATCTGTAACCACGCTTCTCGGGCGGTTAGCCACCCGAAACCCGCCTTTTTGATTGAGTAGCGCCGCCTATTCTGGTATCTTATTTACCCGTCTTTATGTGTATTGCTCACCTGTTGTGCCACGATGGCACGCAGCGGCTTCCCCGCGTTCCTATTTTCAGGTGTTCATGACTAAATATATTTTCGTTACCGGCGGCGTTGTATCTTCCCTGGGGAAGGGCATCGCCTCCGCTTCACTGGGGGCCATTCTTGAGGCGCGCGGCCTGAAGGTGACCATGCTCAAGCTGGATCCCTACATTAATGTCGATCCCGGCACCATGAGTCCGTTTCAGCATGGCGAGGTGTTCGTTACCGAAGACGGTGCGGAGACGGACCTTGACCTGGGGCATTACGAGCGCTTTGTGCATACCACCATGGGCAGGCGCAACAACTTCACCACCGGGCGCATCTACGAAAACGTGATCCGCAAGGAGCGCCGTGGCGACTACCTGGGCGGCACCGTGCAGGTGATTCCGCACATCACCGATGAAATCAAACGCTGCATCATGGATGGCGCAGTGATTCCAGGTGTCGGCCCTGCCGACGTGGCCATGGTCGAAATCGGCGGTACGGTCGGTGATATCGAATCGCTGCCGTTTCTGGAGGCGATTCGCCAGATGGGTGTGGAGCTGGGCCACGACAATACCCTGTTCATCCATCTGACACTGGTGCCTTACATCCCCTCGGCGGGCGAGATCAAGACCAAGCCTACCCAGCATTCCGTCAAGGAGCTGCGCTCCATCGGTATCCAGCCGGACGTCCTGTTGTGCCGCGGTGACCGCCCGCTGCCTGCCGATGAGCGCCGCAAGATTGCGTTGTTCACCAATGTGCCTGAGAAGGCGGTGATCTCTGCGGTCGATGTGGACAGTATCTACAAAATCCCATTGCTGCTCCATGAGCAGGGGCTGGATGACATCGCTACCGAGCGCCTGCACCTGAACGCGCCCAAGGCAGACCTTTCCGCGTGGCAGAATGTGGTCTACAACATGGACCACCCCAATGCAGAGGTGACCGTGGCGATGGTCGGCAAATATGTCAATCTCACCGAATCCTATAAATCGCTCTCCGAAGCGTTGATCCACGCCGGGATCCACACCCGCACCAAGGTGAATATCGTCTATATCGATTCCGAGGAGATAGAAAAGAGCGGCCCTGGCTGCCTGGAGGGCATGGACGCCATCCTGGTGCCGGGCGGATTTGGCGAGCGCGGGATCGAAGGCAAGATCACGGCGGTAGAGTTTGCCCGCCGCCGCAATATTCCCTACCTGGGCATCTGCCTGGGAATGCAGGTGGCGGTGATCGAATTCGCCCGCCATGTCGCGTCGCTCACCGAGGCGCACAGCACGGAATTTGACCTCAACACACCCTACCCGGTGATAGCGCTGATTACTGAGTGGATGACGGAGCAGGGCACGCTGGAGCGGCGCAGCCCCGAATCCGACTTGGGCGGTACGATGCGGCTGGGCGGGCAAAAGTGCCAGCTGCTGCCGGGCTCGCTCGCCCGCGAACTGTATGGCAAGGACGTCATCATGGAGCGCCACCGCCACCGCTATGAATTCAACAATAAATTCCGCGAGGCTCTGGAAAGCGCCGGAATGCGCTTTTCCGGCATGTCCATGGACGGGAGCCTGATGGAGATGATCGAATTGCCCGCGCATCCCTGGTTTGTGGCCTGCCAGTTCCATCCGGAATTCACATCCACGCCGCGCTCCGGACATCCGCTGTTCAGCGGGTTCATCCGGGCCGCGTGCGCCGCTCATGATGCAGTTAAAGAAGGTGTTTAGCGTATGAAGTTATGCGGTTTTGATGTGGGACTGGACCGGCCTCTGTTTTTGATTGCCGGCCCATGTGTCATCGAGAGTCGGCAGCTCGCGCTCGAAACGGCGGGAGCGCTCAAGGAGATCACGGCGCGCCTGGGCATTCCCTTTATCTATAAATCATCATTTGATAAAGCCAACCGCACCTCCAGCAAGAGCTTCCGCGGCCCAGGCCTGGAAGAGGGGCTGCGCATACTCGACGAGGTGCGGCAGACCGTCGGCGTACCGGTGCTCACCGATGTACATGAGGATACGCCGCTTGGCGAGGTGGCCGATGTGGTGGACGTGTTGCAGACGCCCGCGTTTCTGTGTCGGCAGACCAATTTCATCCAGAACGTAGCCAGCCAGGGCAAGCCGGTAAACATCAAGAAGGGCCAGTTTCTCGCGCCGTGGGATATGAAGAATGTGGTGGAAAAGGCGCGTGAAACCGGCAATCCGTTAATCATGGTGTGCGAGCGCGGCGCGTCTTTCGGTTACAATAACCTGGTGTCCGACATGCGCGCCCTGGCGGTGATGCGTGATACGGGTTGTCCGGTGGTATTCGATGCTACCCACTCGGTGCAGTTGCCGGGCGGGCAGGGCGCAAGCTCTGGCGGGCAGCGTGAATTCGTGCCGGTGCTGGCGCGCGCGGCCGTCGCCGCAGGTGTGGCGGGCCTGTTTATGGAAACCCACCCGAATCCCGACAAGGCGTTGAGCGATGGCCCGAACGCCTGGCCGCTGGGTAGGATGGAAGAGCTTTTGGAGACCCTGAAAGAGATCGACGCGACTGTTAAAGCGCGGAAATTCGCTGAAATGTAGGGTGCGCTATGCGCACCGCACCCCTCAGGCTTTGATGCGTGAGACGCATCCTACATCTCATGCCAAGGCACGATTTTTTCTATTGTAATAAAAGTGGAGTAGTTGATGTCGCAGATTGTTGATATACGTGGGCGTGAAATTATTGATTCGCGTGGCAACCCAACCGTTGAGGCCGATGTGATTTTGTCATGCGGCGCCACAGGGCGCGCTGCCGTGCCGTCTGGCGCATCAACCGGCTCGCGCGAGGCTATTGAATTGCGGGACGATGATGCCCGTCGTTTTGGCGGCAAGGGTGTACGCAAGGCGGTGGCCAATGTCAATGGCGAAATCCGCAAGCTGTTGCTGGGCCGAGATGCCAGCAATCAGGTAACGATTGACAGGTTGATGATCGAACTGGACGGCACGCCCACCAAGGCGCGGCTTGGCGCCAATGCCTTGCTGGCGGTGTCGCTGGCCTGTGCCCGCGCTGCTGCGCAGAATGCCAAGCTCCCGCTGTATCGCTACCTTGGTGGTGACGGCCCGCTCCAGATGCCGGTGCCGATGATGAATGTCATCAATGGTGGCGCCCACGCGGACAATAGCGTCGACATGCAGGAATTCATGATCATGCCCGTTGGCGCCCCCAGCCTGGCTGAGGCGGTGCGCATGGGCGCAGAGGTTTTTCATACCCTGAAAAAGGTGCTGCACGCCAAGGGCATGAACACCGCCGTGGGTGACGAGGGTGGTTTCGCGCCCGACCTGCCCTCCAACGAGGCGGCCCTGGAAGTGATTATGGAAGCCATTGCAAAGGCAGGGTATAGCGCCGGCAAGGATATCTTTATCGCCCTGGATCCGGCCAGCTCCGAATTCTACAAGGATGGCAAATACCATCTGGCCTCCGAAGACAAGCACCTGACCTCGGAGCAGTTCGTGGATTACCTGGCGGCCTGGGCGGATAAATACCCCATCATCTCCATTGAAGACGGCATGGCCGAGGATGACTGGGCGGGCTGGAAACTGCTCACCGAGCGTCTCGGCAAACGCGTGCAATTGGTGGGGGATGACCTGTTCGTGACCAACACTTCGATACTCAGGCAGGGGATTGAGCAGGGCATTGCCAATTCCATTCTCATCAAGGTCAATCAGATCGGCACACTCACCGAATCGCTGGCCGCGATCGAGATGGCGAAAAATGCCGGTTACACGGCGGTGGTTTCACATCGTTCCGGCGAGACCGAAGACAGCTTCATTGCCGATCTCGCTGTTGGCACAAACGCAGGACAGATCAAGACCGGCTCCATGTCGCGCTCCGACCGCGTTGCGAAGTACAATCAGTTGCTACGTATTGAGGAACAACTGGCGGGACAAGCAAGCTATCCGGGACGGAGTGCCTTTTATAATCTGCCCAAGCCGTAATGAAAGCGCTGGTCGCGGGTCTCATCGTCCTGCTGGTGTTTTTGCAATATAAGTTGTGGCTGGGCGAAGGAAGTCTCAACGAAATATGGCAGTTGCACCAGGCAATTGACGCCCAGACCCGCGAAAACGCCGCGCTCAAAGAGCGTAATGCGGCGCTGGATGCCGAAGTCAAAGACCTCAAGCATGGGCTTGACGCCATCGAGGAACGCGCCAGGGCCGAGCTGGGGATGATCAAAAAGGACGAGACCTTCTACCGGATTGTGGAATAGGAAATCCCCCTTTCCCCCTTTTTAAAAGGGGGGAAGCCTTAGAGGCTATCCCCATGACTTCATTATCATCTGATAACTGCTGGGCCGTTATTCCCGCAGCAGGAACAGGTTCGCGCATGGGTGCGGCCATCCCCAAACAATACCTGCCGTTGCTCGGAAGTACGGTCATCGAGCATACCGTGCGATGTTTTTTGAACCATCCACTCATCAAAGGGGTAGTGGTTGTCATTGCCCCACATGATGTCCACTGGAAGCAGCTCCCACTTCAAGGCGCGCCGTCGCTGCTCATCGCCGAGGGCGGCGTCGAGCGTTATCATTCGGTGTTGAATGGTCTGGCAAAACTCGCAGGGATCGCCCAGCCGCACGACTGGGTATTGGTGCATGACGCTGCGCGCCCCTGCGTGCGTCATGACGACATCGACCATCTTATCGCCACGCTGGCCGATCATCCCGTTGGCGGTCTGCTTGGCGTGCCGGTTTCCGACACCGTAAAACGCGCCGACAGCCAGGGCAATGTGGCGGAGACCGTCTCGCGTGTTGGCTTGTGGCGGGCGCTCACGCCGCAGATGTTCCGGCTCGATGATCTATCGCACGCGCTCAGGCATGTGGTGGATAACAAGCTGATAGTGACTGACGAGGCCGCCGCCATGGAACTGGCCGGGTTTTCACCGCGCATGGTGAGTGGCCACGCCGACAATATCAAGATTACCCATCCGCAAGATTTGGCGCTGGCGGAACTCTATCTCAAGCAACAGGAGAATCAACCATGAGGATCGGGCACGGTTACGACGCGCACCGCTTTGCGCCGGAGCGCAGGCTGGTGCTGGGCGGCGTGGAGATCCCCTATGACCGGGGCATGGCCGCCCACTCGGATGGCGATGTGCTGATCCACGCCCTGTGTGACGCGCTGCTTGGTGCGGCGGGGCTCGGCGATATCGGCGGTCACTTTCCGGATTCCAGTGCATACTTTAAGAATATCGACAGCCGTATCCTGCTACGCCATGTCGTAGCGCTGCTGAACGAACACGCGCTTGTCATCTCCAATGCTGATATTACCGTGGTCGCGCAGGCGCCAAAATTGAAACCGCATGTCCCCGCCATGCGGGAATGCCTCGCCTCCGACCTGGGCATTGCCGCAGACCGCGTCAACATCAAGGCCACTACCACGGAGGGCATGGGCTTCACCGGACGCGGCGAGGGGATAGCCGCATACGCCGTGGCGCTGCTCACAGAAAATGGCGAATAACATGTCCGAAGAATTACCTTATGCCGGGGGCCGCCCGAGCGTATCAGGCGTAATCCGCGCCACGGCAGAAGATTTCCAGGTGGATGAAGACCTGGGGTTTGAGCCGGCGGGCATGGGCGAACACATCCTGCTGCAAATCCGCAAGCGCAACACCAATACCGAGTGGCTGGCACGGGAATTGTCGCGGCTGGCGGGCGTGAAGGCAATGGATGTCGGCTATGCCGGACTCAAGGATCGCGCCGCCGTGACCAGCCAGTGGTTCAGCGTCAATCTGGCGGGCAAGCCGGAACCTGACTGGACGCAACTCGCCTCGGATGACATACAGTTTCTTACTATCGCTCGTCATGACCGCAAGCTGCGTCGCGGCGCGCTGACGGCAAACCGGTTCAAACTGGTGGTGCGCAACTTGAAGGGTGACATGCCGGATGTCAGGCCCTATATCGAGCAGCGCCTGACGCGAATCGCTGCGGAAGGCGTGCCGAATTATTTCGGAGAACAACGGTTCGGGCACGCCAACCTAGAACGCGCCACGGCGATGTTCACCGGACAGGTGCGCGTCAAGGATCGCCATCAGCGTGGTCTTTATCTGTCTGCGGTGCGCTCCGAGCTGTTCAATCGCGTGCTCGCGCACCGCGTGGCGGCAGCCAACTGGAACAAAGTCATTCCCGGTGATGTTATGATGCTCGATGGTACGCACAGCATCTTTGCCATCGAAACTGTGGATGAAGAGATCCAGCAGCGCGTCAGGCAGCAGGACATTCATCCCACCGGGCCAATGTGGGGCAGGGGAGAGCTGCGCACCCGTCTGGATGCCAAGGAGATAGAAGAAAGCACCCTGAAGGAATTCGAGGTCTGGCGAGCAGGTCTGGAAGAGGCAGGGCTGGAGCAGCAGCGCCGTTCACTGCGGCTGAAGGTGGAAGATATGCGCTGGGAATTTACCCCGGAGGGCGATTTGCAACTCCAGTTCCGCCTCCCGCCGGGCAGCTATGCGACGGTAGTTTTACGCGAGGTGATTGTGTCAGGCTCGTAGCCATTGCTAGTGAAATCGTAGAAACTATGAAGGACCGCAATCCGTTATCGTGAGCTTTTCCAACCACGAAAAAGGAGACAAACCATGACTGCGATCCTTCAAAGCAACCATAACGCACCCGACCGGGTTTTGTACATGGCGTTAGAGCTGAGCA
>JACPOZ010000067.1 GCA_016191235.1 Gammaproteobacteria bacterium | reverse complement strand
TCGCGGATCAGCGTGTCTTTTTCGGCAACAGTGAGGTGGTCAAGTATGGGTAAATCATTCATCGCCGAATTATCGCTTATGCCAACTATTTTTCAAACCAGAAATTGCATCGCTATTTTGGGGTACCTGAGTAGTTACAAAAAATCACGAAAAAATGGGCTTCTGAAAGCAATGTCGGCACGTGAAGCTTTTTGGCATCTTTTGCGTTTTTCGTGGATCACCACCTTTCCATTGGTCGTACGTAACATCAGGTAGGTAAACATTGACGGATTTCCAGGGTGTGGGCGCTGCGGGCTGCCGCACAAGATATGGTATATTTTGCCGGCACATTTCAGTGAACGTATCCTGCTGAATATCAATACATTTTCTGGTGTCAATCGTTTATTTTAATCATATCCCATTGTTTTGTAAGAACTAAAAAATATACCTTCATGGTGACCCATGCGTGTTGACACGGAAGGGGGTGGGCGTTAACCTTTCCTCCTTGAGGCACAATATATTGTGTTTTTCCAAGTTTACCTAAACAAGCCATAGTCAAGCGGCCCCATGCACCACGGGCTTGCCGCGACGTGCAAAAACCATCAACACCAGGGAGCATGTGTCCATGAAGGTTACCCATCTCAAGGCCGTTTCGAATGCTGATGCCATCATCGAGCTTCAGCCCGCATCTTTTGACATCTGGGATAAAAAGTACCGCCTGAAGAAGAAAGACGGCACCGTCATCGACGAAACCCTTGACCACACCTACCGGCGCGTCGCCCGTGCCGTGGCCGATGTGGAAGATACCGAAGAGAAGCGCGGCGAGTGGTACGACAAGTTTCTGTGGGCGCTGCGCCGTGGCGCGATTCCTGCCGGCCGTATCGTTTCCAACGCCGGTGCCCAGGCCTACAAGCCCGCAACCTCCACGATCAACTGCACGGTATCCGGCACCATCCAAGACTCCATGGACAACATCCTGGGGAAGGTGCATGAGGCAGGCCTTACCCTGAAGGCCGGTTGCGGCATTGGTTATGAATTCTCCACCTTGCGTCCCAAGGGCGCGTTCGTTGCCGGTGCCGGTGCGTACACCTCTGGCCCGCTGTCGTTCATGGATATCTACGACAAGATGTGTTTCACTGTCTCCTCTGCCGGTGGCCGTCGCGGCGCCCAGATGGCGACGTTTGATGTGAGCCACCCGGACGTGCTCGATTTTATCCGCGCCAAGCGCGAAAACGGCCGCCTGCGCCAGTTCAATCTGTCACTGCTGGTGACCAGGGAATACATGGAAGCCGTCAAGAATGACGCAGACTGGCCGCTGGTGTTCCCGCTCGACGCCAAGGAAGTTGACATCGATGGCATCGACGTCAACGACCCGAAGCAAGTGGTCTGGCGCGAATGGCCCACCAAGGATAAATACCTGTCCAACGACCAGGGGCTGGTTGCATGCAAGATCTATCGCACCATCCGCGCGCGCCGCTTGTGGGACGCGATCATGACCTCCACCTATGATTTCGCCGAGCCGGGTTTTATCCTGATCGACAGCGTCAACGAGATGAACAACAACTGGTTCTGCGAAAGCATCCGCGCCACCAATCCCTGTGGTGAGCAACCACTTCCCCCCTATGGCGCCTGTCTGCTGGGTTCGATCAATCTGACCAATTTCGTGCGCCATGCGTTCACGTCCAAGGCCAGCTTTGACTGGGACGAATACCGTCGCGCGGTGGCGATCTTCACCCGTATGCTGGATAACGTGGTGGAGATCAGCGGCCTGCCCTTGGAGCAGCAACGCGAAGAGATCAAGAGCAAACGCCGCCACGGCATGGGTTATCTGGGGCTGGGCTCTGCAATAACCATGCAGTGCATGCGTTACGGTTCGAAAGAATCGCTGGAATTCACCGAGCAGGTCACCCGCGAAATGGCATTGGTCGGCTGGCAAGTGGGTGCTGAACTGGCACAGGAAAAGGGCGCAGCCCCGGTACTGAATCAGGAATTCACTGTAACAGGTGAGATGCTGCGCAAGCGCCCCGAGATGGCAAAAGACGGCCTCAAGATCGGCGATAAGGTGCCGGGCAAGGTGCTGCTGGCCAAGTACAGCCACTACATGCAGCGCATAGCCGAGGTCGCTCCCGATCTGGTGAATACCATCGCCGAACATGGCGCGCGCTTCACCCACCACAGCTCCATCGCCCCCACTGGAACCATCTCGTTGTCGCTGGCCAATAACGCCAGTAACGGCATTGAGCCTAGCTTCGCGCACCACTACGCGCGTAACGTGATCCGTGAAGGCAAGAAGTCCAAGGAGAAGGTCGACGTTTATTCCTATGAGTTGCTGGCCTACCGTTCCTTGATCAACGACAAGGCCATGCCCTACTCCGACAAGGAAGACGAGCAACTGCCGGAGTACTTCATCACCGCCGATGACGTTACGCCGAAAGAACATGTGGACGTGCAGGCCGCCGCGCAGAAATGGATCGACTCCTCCATCTCCAAAACCGCCAACGTGCCGACGGATTATCCCTACGACGAGTTCAAAGGCATCTATCTCTACGCCTACGAGCAAGGCCTGAAGGGTTGCACCACCTTCCGTTTCAATCCTGAAGCGTTTCAGGGCGTGCTGGTGAAAGAGAGCGATCTGGAGGGCACCACCTACCGCTTCACCCTGGAAGACGGCACCGTGATCGAGGCCAAGGGTAACGAGGAGATCGAATACGACGGAGAAATCCACACCGCTGCCAACCTGTTCGACGCCCTGAAAGAAGGCTATTACGGCAAGTTCTAAACTATATACAGGGTGGGTAAGCCCCACAGGGGTATTACCCGTCACTGGAGAAACAACATGGCTATCAAGATAGAAAAGAAGATTGTGAAGTACAGCGTGGTCAAGGACGAGGATAAGGCCAGTGTCACTGCCGCCCCTGCCGAGGAATCCACTGCGGCCAAAGTAGTGCAGATGCACGAAAAGCTTGAGCGCCCCGAGGTGCTGATCGGATCCACCTACAAGATCAAAACCCCGCTCACCGAGCATGCCCTCTATGTCACCGTCAATGATGTCGTGCTCAACCCCGGCACCGACGATGAGCTACGCCGCCCCTTCGAAGTCTTTATCAACTCGAAGAACATGGACCACTTCCAGTGGATCGTCGCCCTCACCCGCATCATCTCCGCCGTGTTCCGCAAGGGCGGTGATGTCACCTTTCTGGTTGAAGAGTTGCGTTCGGTGTTCGACCCGCGCGGCGGCTATTTCAAGAAGGGCGGCAAATACATGCCTTCGCTGGTCGCCGAGATCGGTGACGTGATCGAACGCCATATGCGCATGATAGGCCTGTTGAAAGACGACACCCTCGACGAGCACCAGAAAAAACTGATCAACGAAAAGCGCGCCGAATTCGAATCCATGCTGCACCGGGCCGAAGACAGCGAAAGCGGCAGCTTCCCGAGCGGCGCCCAACTCTGCGGAAAATGCAACACCAAGGCCATGATCAAAATGGATAATTGCATGACTTGCTTGAATTGTGGCGATTCAAAGTGTGGCTAAAGATAGGCTTTGCACGCTAAGGAAACACCGATAAATCCGCTGGAATAGGAATCCAGTGAGAATTCTTGAGTACAGGGGAGGAGACCATCACATCAGGCTACGCGCTCGCCTCCGATACGTAACCATTAATATCAAGAACAGACATGCAGATGCTATGACGGCAGGGAACAAAACCGTCGTTATTGAGTAATTCTCCAGCGCCATAATGGCGATAAGATTGCGTATCATGAAAAGTGCAAAAAATGTCAATTGCTCCTCAAACGGGAAGCTATATGCCTTTCTGATAGTTGGCCCGAACCCAAAAACATCCACTGATGTCAATATGATCACTGCCCATAACGGATCAGAAGTAAAATACCAAAACGGCAAAGAGACCATTGCTGCCAAAAAAAACATCCAGTCGGTTTTGGTGATTGTGATATCGGATCTTTTGACAAATGAAATGATCGCAACGTATATGGTAATAATCCCTGAAACGCCTATTGGCCAGGCGCCAGCGCCACCGTTATCTTCGAGTTGTGCAAGGAAAACAATGAAGGTAGTTGAACCCCAAATAATCCAGGAAAACACATGGGGCTTTATTTTCCCCTGCATGATTGAGCGTATGTATGGAAAAAACGCAACAAAAGTAAGTGCGATAGCAATTGCACTTAAAAGCTCTTTATGAGTCATGGCTCATGTGTTCTTTCATGTGGGAACTTGATTCGTACGATTCCTTCGTCTACTACGCATAATCCCCTGCGTCCTAATCATTCCCCGCACACCGCCCGACTCCGTAAAACGCCATCGAGATCAGAGCAGCATTTGATAAAAGAGTTTCGCCACCTCGGTGCCGGGGTTGTTGCCGCTCAGGTTTCCATTCGATATATGGCCGAAGCTGGCACCGATGCGGCCGTTGTTTTTGAGCCGGAAGGATACTTCAGGCGCAGCGAACGCGCCGATGTGACACGATTGATAGTTGGTACTACGAGTAGACCCTTTCTTTTTTGATCATGTCCAATACGCTGTCCGGCAGCAAATAGCGCGCGCTTTTGCCTTCTTTTACCAGGGTGCGGATACGGGTGGCGGAGATGTCCAGTTGCGTAACTTCCTTAAGCAGGATATGTCCTGCCGGGTGTGCGCGCAATAGGGCGGTATTGTCCGTGCGGCGCTCTGCAAGCAGTGTGGCAACCTCACCTTGCGTGGGCGGCAGCAAACCAGGACGGTGCATGACGATGATGTGCGCCAGGGTGATGAGGTCGCGCCAGCGGTGCCAGGTGTTCAGGCCCGTGAAGGCATCCATGCCCAGCAGCAGGCACAGCGGCGCGCTACCTAGTTCGGCACGCAGTGAGGTGAGGGTGTCCACGGTGTAGGACGGCCCGGCGCGGCGCAGTTCGCGGTCGTCGACGCGCAGGCCCGGCTCGCCTTGAATCGCCGTCTCCAGCATGGCCAGACGCTGCATGGGGCTGGCTACGGGAGCGGTACGGTGGGGCGGGACGTGGCAGGGGATGAGCCGCACTTCATCCAGGGCCAGATCCTGAAACACCTCCAGCACAGGGCGCAAATGGCCGATGTGGACGGGGTCGAAGGTGCCGCCGAAGATGCCGATCATGTTGGGATCGGGGGCGAGATGTCAGGAGCCAGCGAATGAAGACCAAAAGAGTAGCCATGACTGCCCCGCCCTGTGATCCCCGCCGCCGGCCCCTTACTTTCTGACATGCCCATCCCCCAGCACAACGAATTTTTGGCTGGTCAACCCCTCCAATCCTACCGGGCCACGCACGTGCAGCTTGTCGTTGCTGATGCCGATCTCGGCGCCCAGTCCGTACTCGAAACCGTCGGCCAGCCTGGTGGAGGCATTCACCATCACCGAACCGGAGTCGACTTCGCGCAGGAAACGCCGCGCGCGGGTGAAATCCTCGGTGACGATGGAATCGGTGTGGGCGGAGCTGTAGGTCTGAATATGATCTATCGCCTCGTCCAGGCCCGCCACCACGCGGATCGACAGAATCGGCGCAAGGTACTCGGTTTTCCAGTCTTCTTCCGTGGCAATCTTGCTATCCGGCAGGATGTCGCGGCTGCGCGCGCAGCCACGCAGCTCGACACCCGCCTCACGATACATCCGCCCCAGCTCTGGCAGGACATGCGCGGCGATGCCTTCGGCCACCAGCAGTGTCTCCATGGTATTGCAGGTGCCGTAGCGCTGGGTTTTGGCATTGTAGGCGACCTTGACGGCCTTGTCGTAATCCGCCTTGTCGTCGATGTAGACGTGGCAGATGCCATCCAGATGCTTGATCACCGGCACCTTAGCCTCAGCGGAGATGCGCTCGATCAGGCCTTTGCCGCCGCGCGGCACGATCACATCCACGTATTCCTTCATGCGGATCAACTCGCCCACCGCTGCACGGTCGGTGGTGTCGATCACCTGCACGGCATCGGCGGGCAACCCGGCACGGCTCAAACCCGCCTGGATGCAGACGGCAATGGCATTGTTTGAGTGGATGGCCTCCGAGCCGCCGCGCAGGATGGCGGCGTTGCCGGACTTCAGGCACAGCCCGGCGGAGTCGGCGGTGACGTTGGGGCGCGATTCGTAGATGATGCCGATCACGCCCAGCGGCACGCGCATATGCCCCACCTGGATGCCGGAGGGCTGGTATTTGAGGCCGGTGATCTCGCCGACAGGGTCCGCCAGCGCGGCGATCTGGCGCAATCCTTCGGCCATCAGGGCGATGCGTGGTTCGTTGAGTGTCAGCCGGTCGAGCATCGCCGCATCCAGCCCGCTTTCCTTGCCCGCCTGCAAATCCTTGGCATTGGCTGTAATCAACGATGCGGCACTTTCCTGCAACGCGTCGGCAATAGCCTGCAACGCGGCGTTCTTTGCGCCGGTCTCCGCCCGCCCCAGCGCACGCGCCGCCGCCTTGGCGCGCTGCCCTACGCCCTGCATGTATTCTTTGATGTCAGCCATGTTTCACCTCGTATTTGTTGTGATCAGGATACATAAGGCTTCGGGGGCAGGGAACGCTAATGTGTTGCCACGCAACGCTTGGCGGGTTACGCAAAAAACGCTAACCCACCCTACATTTTCCTTTGATGTCCGCCCGCCGTCATACCGCCTGCGCCTTGCAAAATCGCACACCGGCCATTGATAACGTCAATTCTAACAACTCATCCCACGCATTGCCCACTGCAGCACCCTTGATGACACGGTCGATGCGCGAGGCGGTGCGCAGCAGTGTTTGCCACCGTGCCACTTTATGGCGCTGCAAGCCTTGCCTGATCAATGGCTTGCGTGCATCCCATACCCTGTGCGCCGCCATCGCCTGATCCATGGAGGCGCCTGTTTGCACCTCATATGCCATGCCCGCCAGCCCGCGAATCTCGCGCACCAGCGCCCACAGCACCAGCACTGGATCGACGCCCTCGCCGCGCAGGCCGGCGAGGATGCGCGTGGCGCGTGCTGCATCTCCGGCCAGCGCCGTGTCCACCAGATCATAGACATCAAAACGCGCGCTATCGACCACCGCGTCGGTCACGGCAGCGTCGTCGATGCGCCCGGCACCGTGCAACAGAAACAGTTTTTCGATCTCCTGCGCGGCGGCCAGCTGATTGCCCTCCACCCGTTCCGCCAGCGCCGCTACGGCATCAGCGCTGGGCTCCATACCCTTGCCGCGCATGCGCTGGGCGATCCAGCCGGGCAGTTGCCGCCCCTCCACCGGCCATATCTGGATGACAACACCGCTCTTATCGAGTGCGCCGCACCATTTGCTGGACAGCACCGCCTTGTCGAGCTTGCCGGTGGTAACCAGCAGCACCGCATCATCGGCGGGGCGTTGCGCGTATTCGATCAGCGCCTTGCTGCCCGCATCCCCCGGTTTACCGCCGGGCATGCGCAGCTCAATAATGCGCCGCTCACTGAACAGCGACAAGCTGTTGGCCGCAGCGCGCAGTATGCCCCAGTCAAAACCCGTTTCGACATACATCACCTCGCGCCCGCCATAACCCAGTTCACGGGCACGGGCACGGATCACGTCGCACGCCTCGCCGACTTGCAGCGGCTCATCGCCGCTGACCAGGTAGACAGGCATCAGGCTCTTGGCGAGATGGGATTTGAGCTGGTCGGGTTTAAGTTTCATAAAGATCCTGGCCCTATTTCTCCGAGGCCTTGCCCATCGCGCTCAAGCGCCGCAATATCCCCTGTATCACGTCGCGGCGCATGTCGCGGTAAAGCAGATCCTCCTCCGCACCCTTGGCTAGCACATCGGCCTGGCTGAAGGAGACGGCGCGCTCCAGGCCCACGGTTTGCGTGGCTTGCAGTGGCTTACCCTCCTGATCATTAACATCGAAAGTAACCGCGTAGTGCAACTCAAACTCGCTCGCCGCACCGGCCGCCCCCACCGACAGGACGCGGCGGCTCTTGTCTTCGTTGAACACGGTCAGGATCGCCTGCGCCTGCTCCCGGTCCTCCGTGACCTTTACCCCGGCACTGCCCAGCGCGCGGCGCAGCTCGGATAACAATATCCCGCTGGCATTGGCGCCCTGCACATACGTCACCGGCAAGGGCACGCTGACACCCGCGCTGCCGCGCAACCTGAAGCCGCAGCCGTCCAGCGCCAGCAGCGTGCAACCCAGCATCAGCACAACAAGCAAAAACCGCATTCTTATCACACACTCTTACTCATTAAACATGCTAAATGATATAATTTTAAGTTATTCAACATTATGCCCACCTCAATAATACTTGACTAAATTAGTCGGTTTTATTAGTATGGTGGCTGGCTTGATAGGGCATAGGCCACCGTTTTGCCTTTACCCCAAAGTCAAACAGATCTTGTTGTAATATAGAGCATTTCCAGCCGTTCTCAAAATCGGTGTGTTGCACCCATGCTGTTCGCGGCCAATTCATCCATCGCTCGGGGTTGACGGAACAAGCGGCGGGCTGTAGTCCGACAGGCTGTATGTTCGACTGGCTACAGTCTGCGGATCAGGAGAGAAACATGAGCACAGCGCTAGAGGCGTTAATCAACCGGCCGTATGAATACGGTTTTGTCACGGACATCGAATCCGACGCCATCCCCAAGGGGTTGAGCGAGGATGTGATCCGGCTGATCTCCAAAAAGAAAAACGAGCCGGACTGGTTGCTGGAATTCCGTCTCAGTGCTTATCGCCACTGGCTGACGATGACTGAACCCGTCTGGGCGAATGTCTCGCACGCCAAAATTGATTATCAGGACATCATCTACTACTCCGCGCCCAAGCCCAAGAAGAAGCTGGCGAGCATGGATGAGGTTGATCCCGAACTGCTGCGCACCTTCGAGAAGCTCGGCGTGCCGATGCACGAGCGGAAAATGCTGGCGAATGTCGCGGTGGATGTGATTTTTGATAGCGTGTCGGTGACGACCACATATAAGGAAAAACTGGCGGAAGTGGGCATCATTTTCTGCTCGTTTTCCGAAGCGGTACAGCATCATCCTGAGCTGGTCAAACAGTACCTTGGCAGCGTGGTGCCCAGCGCGGACAATTTCTTTGCGGCGCTAAATTCCGCTGTATTCACCGACGGATCATTCTGCTACATCCCGAAAAACACCAAGTGCCCGATGGATCTGAGCACCTATTTCCGCATCAATAACGCGGAATCCGGGCAATTTGAGCGCACCTTGATTATCGCCGAGGAAGGCAGCCACGTCAGCTATCTGGAAGGCTGCACCGCACCGCGCTTCGACACCAACCAGTTGCATGCCGCCGTAGTCGAACTTGTCGTGCTCGACAATGCGGAAATCAAGTATTCCACGGTGCAAAACTGGTACGCCGGCGACGAGAACGGTGTGGGCGGCATTTACAACTTTGTTACCAAGCGCGGCCTGTGCAAGGGCGTCAATTCCAAGATTTCGTGGACGCAGGTGGAAACCGGCTCGGCGATCACCTGGAAATATCCCAGTTGCGTGCTGCTGGGCGACAACTCCATCGGCGAGTTTTATTCCGTGGCCCTGACCAATCATCATCAGCAGGCCGACACCGGCACCAAGATGATCCACATCGGCAAGAACACGCGCAGCCGTATCGTCAGCAAGGGCATCTCTGCGGGCCAATCGAACAACAGCTACCGCGGGCTGGTAAAAGTCAGCGCCAAGGCCGATGGCGCGCGCAATTATTCGCAGTGCGACTCAATGCTGATCGGCTCAGCATGCGGCGCCCATACGTTCCCCTATATCGAGGTGATGAACAGCACCGCCAAGGTTGAGCACGAGGCATCCACCTCGCGCATTGGCGAGGATCAGATGTTTTATTTCGCAAGCCGTGGCATTGGTGGAGAAGAAGCGGTTTCCATGATCATCAACGGCTTTTGCAAAGAGGTGTTCAACCACCTGCCGATGGAGTTCGCCGTGGAAGCCACCAAACTGCTCGGCCTTAAACTGGAAGGAAGTGTCGGGTGATTAGCAGCAATAGCAAAGTGATTCTGGAAGTGCGCAACCTGTCGGCCTCCGTCGCAGGCATAGAGATCCTCAAGGGCATCAACCTCACCGTGCGCAGCGGCGAAGTACACGCCATCATGGGGCCGAATGGTTCGGGCAAGAGCACGTTCTCCAAGGTGCTGGCCGGCCACCCCGGTTATACCGTGACGGGCGGCGAGGTGCTGTTCGAGGGACAAAATCTGCTTGAGCTGCCACCGGAAGAGCGGGCGCGTAACGGCGTGTTTCTGGCGTTCCAGTATCCAATAGAGATACCCGGCGTGAGCAACAGCGCCTTTTTGAGGCTGACCTACAACACCCAGCAGGCGCATCGTGGCGGCGAAGAGCTCGACCCGCTCGAATTCCATGATTTTATACAAGAGAAGTGCAAGATCGTTGAGATGGACCCGCGTTTCCTCGACCGCAGCGTGAACGAAGGTTTTTCCGGCGGTGAGAAGAAGCGCAACGAGATTTTGCAAATGGCCGTACTGGACCCCAGGCTTGCGATCCTCGACGAAACCGATTCCGGGCTGGATATCGACGCACTACGTATCGTCGCCAGCGGCGTGAACAAGCTGATGACACCGGACAACGCCGTGATCATGGTGACGCACTACCAGCGCCTGCTCAATTACATCACCCCCGACTTTGTTCATGTGATGCGGCGCGGGCGGATCATCAAGACCGGCGGCAAAGAGCTGGCGCTGGAACTGGAGACGCGCGGTTATGACTGGGTGGACGATGAGTATCAGAGAGCCGCCGATGCACATGGAAGAGCGACAGCGAAGGGTTCTGCGAGTGCCGCGGGCGCAGGACGCGCGGGAGCGGCCTCCGCATGAGCGCAGTGATGAAAGCGCCAGACGTGCGGGACGAGTATCTTGCCAGCCTGGCGCCGGATACTAACGCATTGGCCGGTGCCGGGTCGGACTGGCTGAATGCGCTGCGCGCCGAAGCGGCGGCCTGCGTCAATTCACTGCCCTATCCCACGACACACGATGAAGAATGGCGTTTTACGGATTTTGGCCTGCTGCGCAAGACCGTCTTTGCGAGCGCCGCTGATATATCGCCTGAAGTGTCGTTGACGGACATTGCACCCTTCGTTCTTCCTGAATCGGCAAAGAGCCGCCTGGTATTCATCAACGGTATTTACGCACCCCACCTTTCGGCCGGCGCCAATCTACCGCAAGGCGTAGTGATGAGCAATCTGGCGGCAGGCTTGTCTTCACACGACGCCGTTATTCGCGCACACCTCGCGCAACAATTGAATTTTCACAACGAGGCGTTCGCCGCGCTCAATACCAGCCACATCAGCGATGGCGCGCTGGTGCTGATCGCAAAAGACACGGTATGCCCCGCGCCCATCCATTTGCTGTTTATCGCCACGGGAGCGACTGCGGACACGCCGCAGGCCAGCTACCCACGCTGCCTGATTATTGCCGAAGCCGGCAGCACATGCGCGCTGATTGAAGATTATGTGTGCCTGAACTCGGGTGTTTATTTCACCGACGCCGTGTGCGAGATCACGATTGGCGAAAATGCCGTCGTCGAGCATACCCGCTTGCAGCGGGAGTCTCACTCCGCCTTCCACATGGCCTATGGCGCAGTGGCCTTGGCGCGCGGCAGCAACTATACGGCTCACAACATCGCTTTTGGCGCGCGCATATCCCGCCATGACCTGCGCATTACGCAAAACGGTGAGGCTGCGCAATGCACGCTCAACGGGCTGGCGTTGATTTCCGGGCGGCAAATCGCGGATACGCATACCGTCATGGATCATGCACAGCCCAACGGCCAGAGCACGCAGCTACACAAATGCATCGCGGACGGCGGTGCGCACGCGGTGTTCAACGGCAAGATTTTTGTGCGTAAAGACGCGCAGCACACCCATGCCGCCCAGCAAAGCCGCAACCTGCTGCTGTCCAACAAGGCGCGCATAGATACCAAGCCCCAGCTTGAGATTTTCGCCGATGACGTAAAGTGTGCGCACGGCGCGACCGTCAGCCAGCTTGAGACGGAAGAAATGTTTTACTTGAACAGCCGCGGGCTGAGCCCGCTCACTGCGCGCAACCTGTTGATCTACGCCTTTGCCGAAGAGATTGTGGATAGGATCCCTGTCACATCGCTCGTAAAGCAGCTTAGCAAGACACTCTCAGAACAGATTATGGAACACACATGAGTGACGCTCTTCACATAAGTGAAAAAGCCTTGCCGGGCGGCCTTGACATTGGCGGTGTGCGCGCGGATTTCCCGATTTTGCAGCGCAGCATTCATGGCAAACCGCTGGTCTATCTCGATAACGCCGCGAGCAGCCAGATGCCGCAGCAGGTGATTGATCGGCTGGTGCATTATCAGACCCACGAGCATGCCAATGTGCATCGTGGTGTGCACACCTTGAGCCAACTTGCCACCACCGAATACGAAAACGCCCGTCATAAGGTGATGAACTTTATCGGCGCTGCGGATGCGCGTGAGATTATCTTCGTGCGCGGTACCACCGAGGGCATAAACCTGGTAATGCACGGCTATGGCCGCGCGTTTCTCAAAGAGGGTGATGAGATCATCCTCTCTGCAATGGAGCATCATGCCAACATCGTACCCTGGCAGATGTTGCGCGACGAAAAAAAGGTTGTGCTGCGCATCATACCCATGGACGACACGGGCGAGCTGCTGCTCGACGAGTATGAAAAATTATTCAACGCGCGCACCAAACTTGTCGCCATCACACACGTCTCGAATGCGCTGGGCACCATCAACCCGGTGCGTGAGATGATCGCCACTGCGCGCCAGCACGGCGTGCCGGTATTGCTCGATGGGGCGCAGGCTGCGCCGCACCTCCCCGTCAACGTCCAGGATCTTGATTGCGATTTTTATGTCTTCTCCAGCCACAAGATGTGTGGCCCGACCGGCGTCGGCATCCTCTATGGCAAGGCCGCTCTCCTGGAGAAGATGCAGCCCTACCAGGGCGGCGGCGACATGATCTTGAATGTCACCTTCGAGCGCACCACCTATAACGAGATACCGTATAAGTTCGAGGCGGGGACACCCGCGATTGCTGCGGGCATTGGGCTGGGCAGCGCTATCGACTATATTACCGGAATCGGCCTGGAGCGGATTGCAGCACACGAGCATGCGCTATTGAACTATGCCACCGAAGCAGTACGAGACATCAAAGGCCTGCGGATTATCGGCACGGCGCGGCACAAGGCTGCGGTGCTGTCATTCACGCTGGATGAGATCCACCCCCACGACATCGGCACGATACTCGATCACCAGGGTATCGCCGTCCGCGCCGGGCATCATTGCGCGCAGCCTGTAATGCAGCGCTTTGGTGTGGCTGCCACGGCACGCGCGTCATTTGCTTTTTACAATACGTTCGAGGAAGTGGATGCGCTGGTGGCGGGAATACATACGGTACAAAAGGTGTTTGCCTGATGGATCCGCGCGAGCTCTATCAGGAAATGATTCTGGAACACAACAAAAAGCCGCGCAATTTCGGTGTGATCGCGGAAGCCAACCGCCATGCGGAAGGCCACAACCCGGTGTGCGGCGACCACATCACGCTACACCTGCACCTTGAAGGCGAACAGATTCAGGGTGTCAGTTTCGAGGGGCACAGTTGCGCCATCTGCAAGGCCTCGGCCTCGATGATGACTGCCCAGGTGAAAGGCAAAACCGTCGCGGAGGCCGAAACACTGATCCAGGAGTTTCGCGACATGGTGACGGGCAAGCTCGACACCAAAACTCAACCCCACCACTTGGGCCGCCTGACGGTATTAGCCGGCGTAAGCGAACTGCCATCCCGGGTAAAATGCGCCGTTTTGCCTTGGCATACCTTGCACTCTGCGTTTGTCGCGCAAGAGACCGCATCGACGGAAAAAGAGTTTTGATACCATGCCAAAAATAGCCGATATAGAAAAAACCCCGAACCCGAATGCCATGCGTTTCGTCCTCAAGGAGCCTGTCACCCTGGGTGTCGCGCGCTCGTTCGAAAATGCCGGGCAGGCCGCAAACGATCCACTGGCCAGCGCACTGTTTGCCATACCCCATGTCACCAATGTGTTTTACGTGGACCGCTGGCTGACCGTAACGCAGGATGGCGAGGCCTACTGGGACAAGTTGCTGATGGAGCTGGCACCGCCCATTCGGGCCGCCGAAGCAGCCACGCCGATCTCAACGAATACAGGCGATACAATAACGCACAAAACGCTGGTCGCCCCGGAAGACGAAGACCGTCTCGCGCGTATTACCGAGTTGCTGGATGAACGAATACGCCCCGCCTTGCTGAGCGATGGCGGCGGTCTCGAAGTGCTGGAGTTTTCAGGAGACAAGCTTGTCATCCGCTATCAGGGAGCATGCGGCACCTGCCCCAGCTCGCTTTCCGGAACGCTCATGGCCATCGAAAGCGTGATACGCACCATCGAGCCGGACATCGAGGTTATTGCGGTATAAGCTCAAGCCACAGAGGCGCAGAGGACACAGAGAAAAAACAATGAACCTTAAAAACTCCTTATTCTCCACGAAATTCACGAAATAAAACAAAAACATGGATTGCTTCAGAAATTCACCGGATGGGTGGCAAGTAACACGCGATATGTATATGAATATTTTCGTGTTTTTTCGTGATTTTCGTGGATAACTGAGTTTTTTAGGTTTATAGGATAATTCATGTCTGATTGGATCACCGTCGCCAAAACGGGCGAGATAGCCCCCGGAGCATGCAAAGTTGCCGATGTCGATGGCGTGCTGATTGCCACCTTCAATATCGACGGTGAGTATTACGCCATCGAGGACGTATGCACCCATGATGGAGGTCTGCTGACGGGCGGCAAGATTGACTGCGATGTCATCGTTTGTCCCCGTCACGGCGCGCGCTTTTGCATCAAGACCGGAGAGGCACTAACCGCTCCCGCCTATGAGTCCACTGCCACTTTCCCCGTACGGGTAGATGGCGATGAAATACAGGTGCGGGACAACCGCTGGGATTGATTCCTTAGAACCTGTTTACGATCTCGATCAAGGGATGCAGCGCAAGGCGAAAATGGCCGAAAAAGCGGAGCATACACGGAGTATGTGAGCATTTTGAGGCCCCACATATAATAAGGGCAACGCCGCAATGCGCCCTTCAGCGAGATCGTAAACAGATTCTTAGCGCTTATATTGCTTCCGAAATGCCGTTGCCCTGCGTTGGGCGCTGGCGAGCTGCTCTGGCGTCATGGTGCTGGCAAGATAATCCACTACGGGTTTTGCCGCCTCGACATTACCCGCAGCCGCAAGACTTAGCCATGCGTAGGCCTCAACATTGTCTATCGGCACACCCTTGCCCACGGTATAAAGCTTTCCGAGATGATATTGGGCATCGGGTATCCCTTGCTCGGCAGCCTTACGGTACCACTGTGCGGCTTGGCTGGGATCCTGCGGCACACCCTGTCCTTTCTCGTATGCTACTCCTTTCTTGCTGTGCGAAGCCATGGGATCTCTCTGGGCTACAGCCTTGCCCGGCAACTCTCCCGTTTGCAGGGAAGATTGTGGGGGAGTACCTTGTTGCTTTGCATCACCCTGCGTGCCAATAGCCACGGCGCTGCCTTGTTCGCTAGCGGCCTCATGCCCACCCTCATTCACCTTGGCTTGCTGCCCGGCAAGCTGCTGCGCAGGATGCGCAGTGTCTTTAGGCTTGGCATTCGACGTTTCAACACTGGCCCGCTCATTAAGCAGGGGCGAGTGAATCGGCTGAATTTTAGCGCTCGGGACTGCAACGTTGTTCTGCTTGCCGATGGGCGCTGGGGCAACCATATCAGCATCCTGCTGGCGAACCTGGGCGCCGACGTGTTCCACGCTATCGTTATGCTTAATTTCAGGCGCCCGCCGGTCTTGCGCGGGACTCATTTCCGTCATGGGACGGCGTGTCGGCACCGCCTGATCACCCGACGCAACATCAAGTTTACGCTCAGATTTTGTGAGAGCAAGTGACGAAACTTCATCCTGGCCATCTCCGTCCGGCAACAGCAATACCAAAACACCACCGGCCAGCAGCAACGCCAACAACAATATTGCTGCCCAGCGGTTCTTTGGCTGCGCGCGCGCGGCCTGATCCACTTCAGGTGCCGCAGCTTCGGAGTCTGAAACACCTCCCCCATTGGCACCCTGACGCCGAACATCGGCCTTCTTGTCCGCACTCTTTGAGCGGGAATCATCGGGAGGCGTAACAGGATTTTGCACGCCCCGCATGGAAGCCAGACTGGCATCATAAGCCAGACGCTTCATGGGGTCGGAAAGGACGCCATAGGCGAAGTTGATTGCCTTGAGAACCTCTTCAGCGTGCGGATCACCCTGATTTTTATCAGGGTGATGACGCTGCACCAGGCTTTTGTAAGCGTTTCTGATGGCCTCGGGATTGGCGTCCGGACTCACCTCAAAAATATCGTAAAGCGTTTTTTTCATTTATTTTATGATGCCGGCGGAGGGAACCGAATTCCCGGTCTGCCGATTGTAAAGTAAGTATGTCAGCAGACCCTGCTTGTACAGCCTGCTCTAACCATGTATTCCGACGCTGCGTCGGCGCAAATAGTATACAAGGTATTTTATCCTACTGTTTTACTTTCATATACAGATGCGATGGCTGGTTTTGGCGCGTGCTTGGGACATGAGTCGCCTGTTATCCCAACGGCTCAAACAGCGCATTCAAATCCTCCAGGGTGAGCTTCGGCCCGCTCTTGGCCGTTTCATCGAACAGGCTGTTGGCCAGTTCCTTTTTGCGCGCCTGTAGGCCGAGGATCTTCTCTTCCACTGTTCCGCTGGTGATGAGTTTGTAGACGAACACTGCTTTGTCCTGGCCAATGCGGTGGGCGCGGTCGGTGGCCTGGTTTTCTACGGCGGGGTTCCACCAGGGGTCGTAGTGGATGACGGTGTCGGCGGCGGTGAGGTTGAGGCCGGTGCCGCCCGCCTTGAGGCTGATGAGAAACAGCGGGACTTCTCCGGCCTGAAAGCGCTGCACCGGTGTGGCGCGGTCGCGGGTGTTGCCGGTGAGTTGTACATAATCCAGTTTGCGTTGTTTTAATTCCTCCTCGATCAGCGCCAGCATGCCGGTGAATTGCGAAAACAGCAGGATGCGGCGGCCTTCTTCCACCATCTCCGGCAGCATCTCCATGAGGAGCTCCAGCTTGGCGGAGTGCTTGACCTTTTTCGCGCTGTCGAGCTTGACGAGACGCGGGTCGCAGCATACCTGGCGCAGCTTGAGCAAGGCATCGAGAATGATAATCTGGCTGCGTGCCATGCCTTTTTTGTTGATCTCATCGCGCACCTTGGTATGCATGGCGAGTCGGATGCTTTCATAGAGATCACGCTGCGCGCCCGCCAGTTCCACGTTGCGCAGGATCTCGCTCTTGGGCGGCAGCTCCTTCACCACTTCCTGCTTGGTGCGGCGCAGCAT
>JACPOZ010000057.1 GCA_016191235.1 Gammaproteobacteria bacterium | reverse complement strand
GTACTGGATCACCGTTTTCCTCGTTCCCACCCACAGGACACCCCGTTGATTATCTGCCGCGATATCTTCAAGATGATCGGCGGGAATTTCTAAAAGAGGGTGTCCATCCTCCACGGAGACATGGATAATCTTCTGTTTCTCACCTACCCATAAGGATCGTTCCTCTCCCACGCCTTGGGAGATGGAGCGAACCGGCGGGACAAGGGCAAATAGACAGAGGAATAGGCCCCAGAGAAAAAACCGGGTCAGGCTTGGCTTATTGGCTATTGTTGTTTTCATGTTGCAAGGTTCAATAACCGTTTGAGTTTCGCTTCGGACCTTCCCAGCCGCTCGGCAATCCGCTGCACCCCTTTACTTAACGTCGTCACATCTCGTCCAAACCGCCTGGCCACTTCGGTTAACGTTCCACATCGCGTTTGCATCGTAAGATAGCCGATGGCTGCCCGGGCTTCTGCTGCCAGCCGATTCCGGCTGACACCCGCCAGTTGGCCCTCTCCCAAGTGATATTCCTTCCCCACCCGATCCACCAGCCGGTTCAATGTCAGCCCACGGGAAATCAAATCGGGCTTTTGGTGGAGAATCTTTTCAATGAATCGATCATCCCCCAGAATGGCCGTACCTCCATTCCCACGATGAAATTCTTCCCGATGCCCCTCCTGTGCTCCCTCGGATACAAATTCCTGATAGCGCCTCACCGCCACCGACTGGCGATCCCCAAACTGACTCAGAACCCAATCCGTGGTCAGCCAGGGCAGTTTTTCCTTCCCCACATAGGCTCGGTGTCCGCTCCATCGGTATTCTCCGGGTCTTTTGACAAGACCCCCTCGTACAGGGTTAAGGTGAATATATCGGGTGAGCTCCAGCAAATAGCTGTCCCGATCAACCAACACGGCTTTATACCTTCCCTGAAAAAGGTGGCCGATGCGCCGCTTTCTCCGGTTGATCCATCGGGTGTATCGAAAGGAAATGTTTTGCACGATCTTCGAGAGGGGGACTTGACCGACTTGGATGGCCAGATGCACATGGTTGCCCATACAGCAGAACGCGTGTACACGACAAGCAAATCGGGCCGCTCCTTCCTGCAGAAGCAGATAGAAGCGGGAATAATCTTTAGCGTCATAAAAAATCTTCTGGCCGCCGTTTCCGCGCACCATGACGTGATAAACGCCTCCGGGAACATGGACTCTCGGTTTACGCGCCATTTCAGCCCTCAATCCTCATAAGCCAATTAGCCAAGCCTGACCCTATTTACTATTTAC